>JALRKU010000010.1 GCA_023254755.1 Aeromicrobium sp.
GCCGCCCTGCAGGCGACCGCGGATCGAGAGATGGTGGTGGCGGCGTCAGCCGGCCTGGAAGTACGACTTGCCGAGGAACTCCTCGACGGCGTGCTCCGGGACACGGAACGAACGGCCGACCCGGACGGCCTCCAGCTCACCGGAGTGCACCAGGCGGTACACGGTCATCTTCGAGACCCGCATCTGGGCCGCCACCTCGGCGACGGTCAAGAACGTCGGTCCGGTCGTCATCTGGTCACCTCTTCCTGAGAGGCACGCGCGCTCTCTGGCTTCCCCACCAGAGATGTAGCGCGCGTGCCTGAGTTAGAGACTAGTGCCTCGAGTGGCCTGAGGGACAGGGGTTATCCAAAAGTAGGACGTGGGCCACGATGCGCCTGCCGTTGCAGGCGAAACGAGGAATCCTGTCACGGTTGCGGATCGATGCCGAACAGGGGGAACACCTCGGTGCGCGTGGCCTGGATCGAGCGGTCCAACCAGCTGGCCGGGTCGTACCCCTCGCGCCAGTCGCGGAAGGCCGGGGTCCGGCCGTCGGTCATGGTCGACAGGGCCGGCATGCCGCGCAGGTGCGCGATGCGATCGCGCCACCCGGACGACGTGAGCTGGGCGGGCTCCAGTGGCGTGCCCGACACGATGGCCAGCAGGTGCGCCCACGCACGCGGCACCACGTCGAGCACCGCGTAGCCGCCGCCGCCCGTGGCCACCCACTTGCCGTCGGCGACCTCGTCGGCGAGGTCGCGCAGGGCGAGGTACGCCGCCCGCTGGCCGTCGACCGACAGCATCAGGTTGGTCAGCGGGTCGTCCATGTGCGAGTCGCAGCCGTGCTGCGTGACGAGCACGTCGGGCGAGAACTCGCGCAGCAGCGGCGGCACGATCGCGTGGAACGCGCGCAGCCAGCCAGCGTCGGAGGTGCCGGGCGGCAGCGGAATGTTGACGGCCGACCCCTCGGCGCCCTCTCCGCCGATCTCGGTCGAGTAGCCGGTGCCGGGGAACAGGGTCTGCGGGCCCTCGTGGATCGAGATGGTGAGCACGCGGGGGTCGTCCCAGAACATCTTCTGCACGCCGTCGCCGTGGTGGGCGTCGACGTCGACGTAGGCCACCTTCTCGGCGCCGTGGTCGAGGAGCCAGCGGATCGCGAGCGCGATGTCGTTGTAGATGCAGAAGCCGCTGGCGCTGCCGGGCATCGCGTGGTGCAGGCCGCCGCTGATGTTGACCGCGCGCGGCGCCTCGCCCGTCCACACCCGCCGGGCCGCCTCGACGCTCGCGCCGGCGATGAGCGAGCTCGCCTCGTGCATGTGCGCGAACACGGGGTTGTCGTCGGAGCCGAGGCCGACCGTGAGGTCGGTGCCGTGCGGGTGCGAGCTGAGGTGCTGGACGCGCTCGATGTAGTCGGGGGTGTGCACGAGGGCGAGCTCGTCCTCGGTGGCGGGGACCGCACCGACGACGTCGAGCCGGTCGAGGACCCCGAGCTCGCGGGCCAGCTGCATGGTCAGGTCGACGCGGACCGGTGCCATCGGGTGCGTGACGCCGAAGTCGTAGGACGTCAGCGCCTCGTCGAAGACCACGCAGGCCCGATCGCTCATGCCCCGAGCCTAGGGCGTGGATCACACCCGCCGCGGCGGGCCCTGCCCGGCGGGGTCGATCAGGCGCCGGAGAGCTCCTGCGAGCGCGCTGCGGCGGCGCGGACACCGGCCTCGAGCCCCGCTCGGACGCCCTCGGTGTCGAACGTGGTGATGGCGGCGTGCGTCGTCCCGTTCGGGGAGGTGACACGGCGGCGCAGCTCCTCCGGGGGGTCGTCGGACTCCGCGAGCAGCGCGGCTGCACCGAGCACCGTCTGGGTCGCCAGGGTGCGGGCGACGTCGGGCTCCAGGCCCAGGTCGATACCGGCGGCGATCATCGCCTCGGCCAGGTAGAAGACGTACGCCGGCCCGGAGCCCGACACGGCAGTGACGGCGTCCTGCGCCGATTCGGGCACCACGGCCACTCGTCCGCCCGAGGCGAGCAGGGTGACGACCTGCTCGAGCCGATCGGCCGTGACGGCCGCGCTCGGGGAGACCCCGAACATGCCCTGCCCGACCAGCGCCGGGGTGTTGGGCATCGCGCGCACGACGCCCACGCCGTCCGGCAGGGCGGCCTCGAACGTCGCGATCCGGATGCCCGCCGCGAGCGAGACGACCGTCGCGCCCGGGGCGACGACGGGTGCGACGTCACCGAGCACGGCGGGGACGTCCTGCGGCTTGACGACCACGAGGACGACGTCGGCGCCCCGCACCGCGTCGGCGGTGTCGGTGACCTCGACGCCGTGGGCCGCCCGCAGCTCGTCGGCCCGCTCGGCGCGCTTCTCGCTGACGACCACGTCGGAGGCGGGGACGCCGGAGCGCAGGATCGCCGACAGCAGCGTCTCCCCCATGACGCCGGCGCCCAGGACCGCGACACGAAGACTCATGCGACCGACACTACTGTCGTCACGTGCTGCGCCGCCTCCGCCCTGATCCGTTCATCGTCGCGCTGGTCGGCGCGGCGGTGCTCGCGTCGCTGGTGCCGGCCACGGGCACGGTGCTCGACGTGCTCGACGCCCTGACGCCCGTCGCGATCGGCCTGCTCTTCTTCCTCTACGGAGCCCGGCTGTCGACGTCCGAGACAGTCGCTGGCCTGACCCACTGGCGCCTGCACGTGCTCGTGCTGGGGACCACGTTCGCGGTGTTCCCCCTGCTCGGGCTCGCCGCGCAGCTGCTGGAGCCGCGCGTGCTCACGTCGGGTCTGGCGGCCGGCGTGCTGCTGCTGTGCCTCGTCCCGTCGACCGTGCAGTCGTGCGTGGTCAACACCCGGATCGCCGGCGGCAACGTCGCGGCGGCCGTCGTGGGTGCGTCGCTGTCGAACCTGCTCGGCGTGTTCCTGACCCCGGCACTCGTGGCGTGGCTGATGACGACCGACGCGACGGTCGACGCCTCGTCGATCCTGCGGATCGTGCTCCAGCTGCTGGCGCCCTTCGTCCTCGGTCAGCTCCTGCGGCGCTGGATCGGCGCGTGGGTCACCCGTCACGACGGCGCCCTCAAGCGGTTCGACCGCAGCACGATCGTCCTGGTCGTGTTCGTCGCGTTCAGCAAGGGCACCGACGCGGGGCTGTGGTCGTCGACCTCGGTGCACGACCTGCTCGTCGTGGCAGCGGTGTGCGCGGTGCTGCTGGCCGTGGCGATGGCGTGGTGCGAGGGCTCGAGCCGTCTGCTGGGCTTCTCGCGGGCCGACCGGATCGCGGTGCTGTTCTGCGGGTCGAACAAGAGCCTCGCGAGCGGCCTGCCGATCGCGTCGGTGCTGTTCCCCGGCTCGACGGTCGCGTTCATCGTGCTGCCGCTGATGATCTACCACCAGCTGCAGATCATCACCGGATCGATGCTCGCGACCCGTCTCGCGCGCCACGACGCCGAGCGGTGACGCCGGCGGTCCGGCCGACCGGCGCAGGTCTGGTCGACCCCGATCGCGTGTTCAACAGGCGTTCATCTGACCTTGTCACACTGGGACGGTGGACAGCACCGACCTCGCGCTCACGACCGATCTCGACGCGCCTGGGTCCCCCGACGAGTTCGACGTCGACCCGCCGTTCGACCCCGCCGACGGCGAGCTGCCCGACGACCGGTTCCTGGACCGCGAGATCAGCTGGACGGCCTTCAACGCACGGGTCCTCGAGCTGGCCCTCGACGACACGCAGCCGCTGCTCGAGCGCGTGCGCTTCATGGCGATCTTCGCCAGCAACCTCGACGAGTTCTTCATGGTCCGCATCGCCGGGCTCAAGCGACGCATCGCGGCGGCTCCCGTGTTCTCGAACGCCTCTGGCGCGTACCTCTACCCGACGGATTTTGCCTTGGCCGCAGGATCTCCGGGGAAGAACGCGGGGAACGACGGGAACGACATGGGGGCGAATGTCTCGCTCGTCT
>JALRKU010000043.1 GCA_023254755.1 Aeromicrobium sp.
GGCGCGTCCGCCGTAGTTGACGCACATCGTGAGCGTGCAGACCGTGTTGTGTCGGGTGAGCTCCTCGGCGACCTCGAGCTCCTTGATGACGGAGCGCCACAGACGCGGACGTCGGCCGGCCCAGCGCACCCTGACGCCCAGCTCGTGCATCTGGTCGCGTCGGCGGCGGATGACGTCGCGGTTGAAGCCCATGAGGAAGCGCACCTCTTCGGGCGACCGCTTCCAGTTCTCGGTGCTGAACGCGTAGGCCGACACGGCCTTGACGCCGAGCTCGATGGCGCCCTCGACGACGTCGAAGAGCGCCGCCTCACCCATCTCGTGACCGGCGGTGCGCGGCAGTCCTCGCGCCTTGGCCCAGCGACCGTTGCCATCCATCACGATCGCGACGTGCTGCGGCACCTGGTCGGGCGAGAGCTGGGGCGGGGTGGCACCGGACGGGTGGGGCCGGGGCGGCTGCGGTGGGAGCGACCGGGGTGCGGCGCTGCGGGAACGAGGCATCAGCGATCGACGTGCCCCAGCGACCGCAGACCCCGCTCGAGGTGCCACGACAGGTAGTTGGCGACGATCGACGCCGCTTCGCGCCGCGACCGGTCGTCGGACTGCTCCACGGTGGGCCAGTCGCCGGTGAGCAGGGCGGCCAGCAGCGTGACCGTGAACGGCGACGGAACGGCCGATCCGGGCATGCGGCAGGCGTCGCACAGCATGCCGCCCGACGATGCGTGGAAGTGCCGGTGGGGGCCGTCGGCGCCACAGCGGGCACACGCGTCGAAGGTCGGGGCATAACCGGCGATCGCGAGGGCGCGCAGCTGGTACGAGTCGAGCAGGACGCCGGGCGACTGGTTGGAGGCCGCCACGACCCCGGGACGCGACGGCTCGGACAGCGCTCTCAGAGCACCGACGAGGAGCGCGAGCTGCTGCACCGCGGGCTCGCCGTCCTCCTGCACCAGCCGCTCGGCGGTCTCGAGCATCGCGGTGCCGGCGGTGTAGGCGCCGTAGTCGGCGCCCAGTGTGCGGGCGAAGGCGTCGATCGTCTCGACCTGCGTGATGGTGTCGAGCGAGCGCCCCTCGGCCAGCTGCACCGAGACGTGCATGAACGGCTCGACCCGCGCGCCGAAGCGCGACGACGTCTTGCGCACCCCACGGGCGACCGCCCGCACGAGCCCTCGCTCGCGGGTGAGCAGCGTGATGATGCGGTCGGCCTCGCCGAGCTTGTGCACGCGCAGCACGACGCCGGACGCGCGGTAGAGGCTCACCCGTCCATTCTGCCGCGCCGGGACGACGACGCGGCGCCCGACACTCCTCGCGGGAGCATCCGGCGCCGCGCCGTCGACGGACCGCGGGGCACCAGCGCGGCGACGACCGGCACGAGCGGCAGGGTCACGCCACCGGGATCGTCACGGCCTCGGCCCGGTTCGCCGCGGAGACGACCGCCTTGAGCGAGGCGCGCACGATGTTCTGGTCGATGCCGACGCCCCACACCGTCTCGCCGGCGATGTCGCACTCGACGTAGGCCGCCGCGTACGCGTCGCCACCGGACGACAGCGCGTGCTCGCTGTAGTCGAGGACCCGGATGTCCGAGCCCGCCTGGCGCATGCCGTCGACGAACGCGTCGACCGGGCCGTTGCCCTCGCCCTTGAAGGACTGCGTCTCCCCGCGGACGACCAGCTCGACGATCTGCTCGTCGCGACCCTCCGTCGAGGTCGTCGAGCTGAACGCGGTCAGCTGGTAGGGCGTGACGCGGTCGAGGTACTCGCGCTCGAACGCCGACCAGATCTCCTGCGGCTCGATCTCACCGGCCTCGCCCTCGGTGAGCTCCTGCACGACCCGGCTGAACTCGATCTGCAGGCGGCGCGGCAGGTCGAGCTGGTGGTCGTTCTTCAGGATGTAGGCGACGCCGCCCTTGCCCGACTGGCTGTTCACGCGGATGACCGCCTCGTACGACCGGCCCACGTCCTTGGGGTCGATCGGCAGGTACGGCACGGCCCAGGTGCGGTCGTCGACCGCCACGCCGTCGGCCGCGGCGTCGCGCTCCATGTGCTCGAAGCCCTTCTTGATGGCGTCCTGGTGCGACCCGCTGAACGCGGTGTAGACCAGGTCGCCGCCGTACGGGTGGCGCTCGGGCACCGGCAGCTGGTTGGCGTACTCGACCGTGCGGCGGATCTCGTCGATGCCGCTGAAGTCGATCTGCGGGTCGATGCCCTGGCTGAACATGTTCAGCCCCAGGGTCACCAGGCAGACGTTGCCCGTGCGCTCGCCGTTGCCGAACAGGCAGCCCTCGATGCGGTCGGCGCCGGCCAGGTAGCCCAGCTCGGCCGCCGCAACGCCCGTGCCGCGGTCGTTGTGGGGGTGCAGCGACAAGACGATGCTGTCGCGCCGCGGCAGGTGCCGGTTCATCCACTCGATGGAGTCGGCGTAGACGTTGGGCGTGGCCATCTCGACCGTGGCCGGCAGGTTGATGATCAGCGGCCAGTCCGGCGTGGGGTCGATGACCTCGATGACGGCGCTGCACACCTCGAGCGCGTACTCCAGCTCGGTGCCGGTGTAGGACTCGGGCGAGTACTCGTACCGGATCCGCGTGTCGGGGGCGTTGATCTCGTGGTACTTCTGGCACAGCCGCGCGCCCTGCGTCGCGATGTCGGTGATGCCGTCCTTGTCCAGGCCGAAGACGACGCGACGCTGCAGCGTCGACGTCGAGTTGTAGAAGTGGACGATGGCCTGCTTGGCACCGCGCAGCGACTCGAAGGTGCGGGCGATCAGCTCCTCGCGGCACTGCGTCAGGACCTGGATCTCGACGTCGTCGGGGATGTGGTCGCCCTCGATGAGCTGGCGGACGAAGTCGAAGTCGGTCTGGCTCGCGCTCGGGAAGCCGACCTCGATCTCCTTGTAGCCCATCGAGACGAGCAGCTGGAACATCGCCAGCTTGCGGGGCGTCGTCATGGGGTCGATCAGGGCCTGGTTCCCGTCGCGGAGGTCGACCGCGCACCAGCGCGGGGCCTCGGTGATGACGGTGCTCGGCCACGTGCGGTCGGGCAGGTCGATCGGTGCGAACGGTGCGTAGCGATGGACGGGCATGCCGCTGGTGCGCTGGCTGGTGCCGGGATAGCTGGTCACTGGGGATTCCTCGGGGTGTTCGTCGGTGGCGGTCGGCGGCGTGACGAACTCCGCGGCGAGGTGTCCGACCTAGTGGACCTCGACGCGGCAGAGAAGGAGGAGGCTGCCGTAGCGCACGTCCGTAGGCTATCAGCATGAGTGACGAGCTCTCGACGAAAGGGTCCTACGTGACCGCCGGCCAGACGTTCGACCGGGACATGAACTACATCCCCGACCGCATCGTCCTGGACTCCACTCCCCTGCCCGACGGCACCCCACGGTGGCCGGTCGAGCCGGGCCGCTACCGGCTCGTCGTCGCGCGGGCCTGCCCGTGGGCCAACCGCGCGATCATCGTGCGCCGGCTGCTCGGCCTCGAGGACGTCATCTCGATGGGCGTCTGCGGGCCGGTCCACGACAAGCGGTCGTGGACCTTCGACCTCGACCCGGGCGGCGTCGATCCGGTGCTGGGCTACGAGCGCCTGCAGCAGGCGTACCTGGCGCGCTACCCCGACTACCCGCGAGGCATCACCGTCCCCGCCGTCGTCGAGGTGGCGACCGGGCAGGTCGTCACGAACGACTTCCCGTGGATCACCCACGACTTCGCGACGGAGTGGACCGCGTTCCACCGCGACGGGGCACCCGACCTGTGGCCGGTCGAGCACCGCGACGAGATGGAACAGGTCATGAAGCGCGTGTTCACCGAGATCAACAACGGCGTCTACCGGTGCGGCTTCGCGGGCTCCCAGCAGGCCTACGACGACGCCTACGACCGGCTGTGGACCACGATGGACTGGCTCGAGGACCGCCTCTCGTCGCAGCGCTTCCTCGTCGGGGACACGATCACCGAGGCCGACGTCCGGCTGTTCACGACGCTGGCACGGTTCGACGCGGTCTACCACGGCCACTTCAAGTGCAACCGGCAGAAGCTGACGGAGATGCCGAACCTGTGGGCCTACGCCCGCGACCTCTACCAGACGCCCGGGTTCGGCGACACGATCCACTTCGACCAGATCAAGCGGCACTACTACGTCGTCCACGAGGACATCAACCCCACGCAGATCGTGCCGAAGGGACCCGACGAGTCAGGTTGGCTCGCGCCTCACGGCCGCGAGGCGCTGGGCGGCCGGCCGTTCGGCGACGGCACGCCGCCCCCGCCGACCACCGTGGGCTAGACGGGTTCGGGCGCGGTCGCGACCTGCGGCGCACCCCGCGGCGCGAGCGACCGCGGCAGCAGCCGGGCTCGCCAGCGCTGGGCCCGGGTGGCCCCGGCGAGCAGCGACCCGGAGACGGTCCGTGCGTCGTCGGTCGCGGTGCCCGACGGCTCCGCCTCACGCGCGTAACGGGCCTGCTCGACCGCCACGAGCAACCGGTCGACGGCCTCGGCGTCGACGCCCGCCCGGTGGTGCAGGCGGCCGGCGAACGAGCGCGGGGTCTCGGTCGGCGTCGTGGCGACGCCGAGGTCCCGTGCCGTGTCCTCGACCTCGCGCCAGGCCGCGTCGGCTCCTGCGGCTGGACGCAGCCTCCACCGGCGTCGCGCCGCGCGAACCAGCCACGGCAGCGCGAGGACGAGGACCGTCGCGACGGCCACCGCGACCGCCGAGCGTCCGGCCGACGCCTCCTCCGTCGGCGTGCTCGTCGGCGTCACGCCATCGGTACCGGTGTCCTCGGTCCGCTCGTCGTCGGTGGACGTCCCGCTCGAGGTGTCGCCCGTCGCCCCGCCCGTGTCGACCTGCTCCTCCTCGAACGACGACGCCTCGCCGACGCCGGGTGTGGGGTCGAACCGGACCCACCCGGCGCCCTCGAAGTAGACCTCGGTCCAGGCGTGGAGGTTGTCGGACTGCACCGAGTAGGTCGGCTCGCCGTCGACGAAGCGTCCCTGCGTGCCCGGGGTGTAGCCCACCGCGATCCGCGACGGGATGTCGAGGCTGCGCGCCATGACCGCCATCGCCGACGAGAAGTGCACGCAGTAGCCGGCGCGGCGCTGCAGGAACTCCGCCAGGACGTCGATGCCGTTGCCGTCGTAGTCGTCGCGCACCGGAGCGGTCTCGCTGTAGGTGAACGCGCCGGAACGCAGGTAGTCCTGCAACGCCATCACCTTGTCGTACGTGGTCGACTCGCCCTGCGTGACCTCGTCGGCGGTCGAGACGATGCGCTCGTACGCGTCGGCGCTGTCGTCGGGCACGGGCACCTCGGTGAACGGGCGCAGGTCGTAGGACACGGCAGCCGGTGCCGCCCGGAGCTGCTCGGCCGTCGGAGTGATCTGGAGGCTCTTCACCGTGTACGTCTTGCCGCGAGAGTCCCCGTCGACGGTCTCGACCGTCTGGCCGGTGCGCTCCCAGCGGAGCCCCCCGTCGAACCCGTCGACCGCCGTGGCCGGGTACGGCACCGGCAGCAGCGTGCTGCGCAGGTTGTCGACGCTGACCGTGGTGGACCGCTCCTCGACCTCGACGTCGTCGTCGATCTCGAGCCGACCCTCGAAGCGGGAGAACCGCGCCTCGGCGTCGGCCTCCTCGGGCTTCCAGGTCCTGCCGGTGAAGTCGGTGAGCGTCGCGACCTTCAGGTACGGCGGCTCGTCGAGCTCGGTCGTGTAGCGCAGGACGGTGACGGGACTGTTGCGGCGCAGGTTCGTGCCCAGCTCGATCATCGGGTTGATGCCGCGCCCGAACACCTGTGGCGGGGCGTTGCCCCACGACGAAGCCACGGCGCTGATGTCGGGGCTGACGGTCGGGAACAGGGCGGCACCGACCAGGGCCGCGCCGCCGGCGATCATCGCGGGCAGCTGGCGCGCCCGGCGGCTCGGACCGTCGATAGCGGTGCGCAGTCTCAGCAGCGCGAGCCAGAGAGCGGCCACGACGAGGAACAGCGGCAGCGAGGCGTCGCCTCCGGTGATCATCGTGGGCGTCGCGTAGACGGCGAGCAGCAGGGCGCCGACGGCCGCCGCGCCGAACCTGGCGCGCAGGAGGAGGTCCGCCACGACGACCAGCGCCCCGAAGGCAGCCGCCACGGTCAGCACGACGGGCTGCGCCGCCGCGACGGGCGCCTGTTCGTCGACGATGATCGGGCCGGCCCGGTCGACCAGGTCGGCCAGCACCCGGACGGTGTCCGGGGTGGGCACGACGACCAGCAGCGTCGCCGGCGCGAACACCCAGCCCAGGACCACGAGCTCGACCAGCACCGCGAGCGGGGTGACCACCCGCCGCAGACCGATGAGCCGAAGCACCACGACCGACAGGGTCACCAGGCCGGTCACCAGGGCCGCGGTGACCAGCCACGCCGAGCCCTCGACGACGTCGCGGTAGGCGGCGAGCAGCAGCACGAGCGCCGCGGCGACCACCAGGACCTCGGGCCACGTCTCGCGTCGCGGACCGGCGACCGCCGCCCGCGCCTGCGGTTCAGCCCTGAGCACGGCTCACGCTCCCGTCGAGCGCCGACCAGACCTCGGGCACGTCGGAACGTGGCCCGTAGGTCGCGACGCTCCAGCCCGCGGCCGCCAGGTCGTCCAGGACCGGCTCCCGCGTGGCGGACGAGACGATCGCGTGGACCCCGGCGTCGCCGGCGAGCTCGCGCACCCAGCGCTGCGCACGGTCGGCGTCGAGACGTCCCGTGACCAGCACGACGAACCGCTCGACGGCGCCGGGCCGGACGTCGGCGCCTGTCGACGCCTCGACGCCCGCCAGAGCGATCATGGCGTCGCGCACCGAGTCCTGACCCTCGGCGATCACGACGTCGACCGCGCCGTCGTGGGACGCGAGCGTCACGACGAAGCCCGCCTGCGCCAGGTGGGTGGCGACCGACGCGACCGCGGACACCGACCACTCGAGGGTCGGCGAGTGCTCCCACTGCCCGCGATGCAGGGCCGTGCCGTGACTGTCGGCGTCGAGGTCGAGCACGATCGAGGCCCGCGGGCTGAGGTGCTGCTCCTCCTGGCGCACCATCAGCTCGCCGCGGTGGGCCGTGGCCTTCCAGTGCAGCCGCTTCATCGCGTCGCCGGCCACGTACCGGCGAGCGATGACGTCGTCCTCGCCGAGCCCGACGTTCTGCGGCGCCGGGCGCGTCGAGCCGTCGTCGCCGACCCCGCGGGGCCGGATCGGGTCGAGCGGGTAGCGGTGCGGCAGCACCGTGAGCCGGTGCCGGCCACCGAACGTGCGGGCGCGCCGCACCAGACCGAAGGGGTCGACGACCTGGATCGCGAGCGGGCCGACCTCGTGGTGGCCGCGCGTGCCCGACGACAGGGCGTAGGTCGCGGCGATCCGGGCGTCGTCGGCACCGACCGGGCCGAGCGCCGGCAGCACCCCCGACGCCGTGCCCGCCACGACCCGTGGGAGCCGGTCCGTCCACGACGCCTCGGGGCACGGGGCCGCCGACTGGTTGGCGACCGTCAGCCGCGCGCGGATGCCCTGACCCGGCTCGACGACCTGCGGGCTGAACGAGCGGTCGACGACGACCTTGGAGTGGCCCCACCCGACGAACGCGAGCCCCACCAGCACCAGGCCGAGCAGCAGACCCGTGGCGTAGAGGAGCGCCGGCGCCGACAGCGCGGCAGCGGCGGCGAAGCACAGCACCGCGGCCACGACGAACGCCGTGCCACGACGCGTCAGGCGGAACCGACGTGCCCCGGCGCGCAACCCGGACAGCCCGGCCCGCGGCCCTGACGCGGCCATCTCAGCCCGGCTGCCCGATCCGCGGGTCGCCGGCCGGCACCGGCACCTGGGCGACGATGCGGCGAACGACGTCGTCGACGTCGACCCCGCGACCGGCCGGGACGAGCCGGTGCGGCAGGACGACCGCAGCCAGGGCGTCGACGTCGTCGGGGAGCACGTACTCGCGGCCGTCCATCGCCGCGCGGGCCTTGGCCGCCCGCACCAGCTGCAGGGTGGCCCGGGGACTGGCGCCGAGACGCAGGTCGGCGTGGTCGCGGGTGGCCTGGCAGATGCTGACGGCGTAGGCCTCGACCCCGGGCGACACGTGGACCGACCGAGCGGCGCGGATCATCTGACGCACGGTGTCGATCGACACGACCGGCTCGAGCGAGTCGAGCGGGTTCGCGGAGTCGCGCTCCCGCAGCATCGCCAGCTCGGCGTCGGTGTCGGGGTAGCCGATGCGGATGCGGGCCATGAAGCGGTCGCGCTGCGCCTCGGGCAGGGCGTACGTGCCCTCCATCTCGTACGGGTTCTGCGTCGCGACGACCGTGAAGGGCGTGACCAGCTCGTACGTGGTGCCGTCGACCGTGACCTGCCGCTCCTCCATCGCCTCGAGCAGCGCCGACTGGGTCTTCGGGGTGGCGCGGTTGATCTCGTCGGCAAGGACGATCTGGGCGAAGATCGGCCCCTTGCGGAACTGGAAGTCGCGGCCGCCGTCACTCTCGACGACGATCGTG
>JALRKU010000128.1 GCA_023254755.1 Aeromicrobium sp.
GCGCGCACCGACGTCGACGCCCCGCGTGGGCTCGTCGAGCAGCAGCACGCGACAGTCGCGCAGCAGCCATCGGGCCAGCACGACCTTCTGCTGGTTGCCGCCCGACAGCGTGCGGATGACACGGTCGGGGTCGTCGGGGCGCACGTCGACCGAGCGAGTGGCCTCCTGCGCCGCGTCGCGCTCGGCGGACTCGTCGGAGATCCCGTAGCGCGCGAAGCGGTGGAGGCTGGCCAGCGAGACGTTGCGGTAGACCGCGTCGTCGAGGATCAGGCCCTGGCTCTTGCGCTCCTCGGGGCACAGACCGATGCCGGCGGCGACGGCTGACGACACGGCGCCGGCCCGCAGCCGTCGACCGTCGATCGTGACGGACCCCCGGTCGGCCCTGCGGGCGCCGTAGATCGTCTCCACGATCTCGGTCCGGCCGGCGCCGACCAGGCCGGCGAGCCCGACGATCTCGCCGGGTCGCACGTCGAACGTGACGTCGGAGAACTCGCCCGTGCGGCCCAGCCCGTCGACCACCAGCAGCGGAGCCGCGTCGGGCACGCCGGGCTTCGTGGGGTAGACCGACGACACGGTGCGGCCGGTCATCAAGGTGATGAGCTCTCCGGTCGGCGTGTCCTTGGCCGGCAGGTCCCCGGCCACCGTGCGGCCGTCCTTCAGGACGGTGAGGCGGTCGCCGATCCGACGGATCTCCTCGAGCCGGTGCGAGATGTAGATGATCGCGGTGCCGGAGGCGCGCAGGTCCTCGACGACGCGGAACAGGCCGTCGACCTCGTCGGGGTCGAGGACGGCCGACGGCTCGTCCATGACGATCACGCGGGCGTCGCGCGACAGGGCGCGGGCCATCGAGACGATCTGCTGACCGGCGGCCGACAGGGAGCCGACCTCCCGGGTCGGCCGGATCTCGGGATGGCCGAGCCGTTCCAGCAGGGCTCGCGCGGCGCGGTTCATCTCGGCGTCGCGGGTCACGCCGCCCCGGGCGCGCTCGTGGCCGAGGAAGATGTTGTCGGCCACGCTGAGGCCGGGCACGAGGTCGAGCTCCTGGTAGATGGTCGCGACGCCGGTGTCGAGTGCGGCCTGCGGATCGGCGAACCGGATCTCCTCGCCCTGCCACGAGATCGTGCCCTCGTCGATGCCGTGCGCCCCGGCCAGGACCTTGATGAGCGTGGACTTGCCGGCACCGTTCTGGCCGAGGAGGCAGTGCACCTCACCGGCACGCACGACGAGGTCGACGCCGTCGAGCGCGCGGACGCCCGGGAATTCCTTGACGATGCCGCGCATCTCGAGCAGGGGGACGGGCTGGGCCATGAGCGTGACCGTAGTCACTCGTTTTGCAGATGGTCAAGCAAAAGTACGGATGACGCGAACAAATATGGCGACGCCAACTGCGGAAGGCTGTGCCAGACTCGTGCTCATGGCGACCTCGGTGCCCCCCACGCTGACCGGCTCGGGCGACCTGCTCCAGCTGCTCCGCGACGGCACCGCGCGGACTCGCGCCGAGCTCGTCCAGCTCTCGTCGCTGGGTCGCGCCACGGTCGCTGCGCGGGTCGACGCGATGCTCGAGGCGGGCCTCCTGCGGCGAGCGCCGGAGTCCGTCTCCACGGGTGGTCGCCCGCCCACTCGCTTCATGATCGACCACGCCGCACGCCTCGTGCTGGCGGTCGACCTCGGCGCCTCGCACACCAGCGTCGCCCTGCTCGACCTCGGTGGGCGCGTCCTCGTCGAGCGCACGGTCGACAGCGACATCGCCGACGGCCCCGCCGTCGTGCTGGAGCAGGTGACCGCCCTCGGGCGAGAGCTTCTCGAGGAGGTGCAGCGGCCCGTGAGCGACGTGGCGGGGGTCGGCATCGGTCTGCCCGGTCCGGTCGAGCACGCGACCGGGCGTCCCGCCAACCCGCCGATCATGCCGGGCTGGCACGACGCCGACGTCCCGGGCCTGCTGCAGCGCACGTTCCCCGGCCCCGTGCTCGTCGACAACGACGTGAACCTCATGGCGCTGGGGGAGCAGACCCGGCTGCGCCGCACCAAGCACCTGATGCTGGTCAAGGTCGCCACGGGCATCGGCGCCGGCATCGTGACCGACGGACGGCTCCTGCGCGGCGCGCTGGGCGCGGCGGGCGCCCTCGGCCACGTCCAGGTCGCAGGAGCTCCCGACGCCCCGTGCCGCTGCGG
>JALRKU010000152.1 GCA_023254755.1 Aeromicrobium sp.
AGGTGGACGAGCACCGTGCCCTGCCCGTCGCTGCCGCCTAGGAGCACCCGGAACGCAACGCGCACGACCACGATGACGGCGGCCCGGTAGAGGTAGAGCCGAAACGCCATGGCCCACGGCGCGTCCGAGCGGCGCATCACCACGACGTGGCACGCGACGGCGAGGATCAGCAGCAGGAGCCAGGGATTGGTCGTGCGGCTCGCGGCGACAGCGAGACCCAGGGACCAGAGCCACCACGCCCCCGGGTGCAGGTCGCGCGGCAGGAACGCCGAGGTCGACGCCATGGCACCTCCTGCTCTCGTCCGACGCGGGCCACCGTAGCCGCCCACCACGTTCCGAGCCCCTCACTGCCCCCCTGAGTGTGACGATTCCGGGCGCGAACGGCGGATTCGCGCCCGGGATCGTCACACTCAGGGGGTGGGTGGGGTGCGGCGTTGGGTGATCCAGGCGGCGAGCACCAGGATCACGAGGACCGTGGCGACGACGCCCACGAGGCGCAGGACGTCGCGCAGCGCGTGGTCCTCGCCGATCCGCTTCTCGGTCTCCGGCCGTGTGGCCTCGAGCTCACCGACGTCCCGCAGCGGCCTGGCCTCCGTGCGCGGTTCACGGTCGCCGCGCGACCAGGCGATCAGACCGCCGTCCGGCACCTCGACGCCCGCCGGCCCCGTCTCGCGCGACCACCGGCCGTCGCCCCGCGACGACCAGAACGACCAGCCGGACCCGCGGGACACGTCGACCTCGGCATCGCGCAGGACCTCCGCGGCCGGGCGTCCGGCACCGTCCGGCACGCAGGTCGCCTGCCTGTCGTCGACCACCGTGACGCCGCCGTCGACGAGGCACACCATCGCCTCGGCCGGAGCGATCGGCAGCACGACCGCGACGACTGCCAACCCCATGGCCGCCAGGAGCGTCCTCACCGCTCGTGCTCCTCACCCGAGCCGAACGTCCCGGCGACGCCGTAGGACGCCTTGCGCGCCGCGCGTCGGAGCGTCGCCAGCACGGCCGGACCGACGACGAGGATGGCGACGGTGTTCGTGATCGCCCGGCCGGTGTCCCACCCGGCGGTCGAGGTGAGCAGCGTGAACACGGCGAACCGATGCAGGTTGTCGAGCAGCGGGGCGCCGGCCACGTACGAGATCGATCCGTCGTGGTAGTAGACCTCGGCGCCCGTGATGAACGGCCAGAACCAGAGGTTCATGATGAACCCGAACCCGTAGGCCACGACGATGCCGTAGGCCACGAGCATCAGGATCTCGGCCTTGCCCGTGACACGTCGTGGGAGCAGCCCGGCGCCCATCCCGATCCAGGCCGAAGCCATCATCTGGAACGGCAGCCAGGGCCCGACGCCCGCGGTCAGCAGGGCGGAGGCGAACAACGACGTGCACCCGAGCACGAAGCCGAAACCCGCCCCGAACACCCGACCCGCCAGCACGAGGACGAAGAACACCGTCTCGATGCCTGCGGTACCTGCACCGAGCGGACGCAGCGCCGCGTTGATCGCCGACAGCACACCCAGCATCGCCAGCGCCTTCGAGTCCATGCCGCCCTCGGACAGCTCGGCCAGCACGACGACGATCAGCACCGGCAGGATCACGAAGAAGATGAACGGCGCGTCGACGCCGTGCTGCATCGACGCGGGCTCGACCTTGACGAACAACGGCCAGAAGAACATCAGCAGACCGCCCACCGAGGCGATCGTCAGGACCAGGGCGGAGCGCGGTCCGACCCTGACGGCCTGGTCGGGACGACCCCACTGGATGCGACGTCGCGTCGGCGCGCCGTCGCTCATGCGTCGTCCCCGAGGGCGTGCGCGACCTCGGCGACCGTGAGCCACGGGTGGCCGAGGATCTTGGCGACCTGGGGCGCGAACGCCGGCGAGCCGGCCAGGACGTCCCGCGTGGGACCCTCCGACACGATCTCGCCCTCGGCCATGACGAGCGACCGATCGGTGGAGCTTGCGACGAACTCGACGTCGTGGGTGGCCACGACGACGGCCCGGCCCTCGTCGGCGAGGGTGCGGATCATCGTGGCGAAGCTGCGCTTCGCGTTGTAGTCGAGACCTCGCGTCGGCTCGTCGAGCAGCATGACACGCGGCGCGGCGCTGAGCTGCACGGCGAGCACGAGAGCGAGCTTCTGGCCCTCCGACAGGTCGCGCGGGTGCTGGTCCCCGTCG
>JALRKU010000150.1 GCA_023254755.1 Aeromicrobium sp.
GGCGAGGTCGAGACCTGGCCGATCAAGGGCGGCGAGGCGGCCGAGGGCACCTCGGGCGTCGTGGCGGCCGTCAAGGGCGGCAACGGCACGATCGGCTACGCCGACGAGAGCCAGGCCGGCGACCTCGGCAAGGCCCAGGTCAAGGTGGGCGACTCGTTCACCGAGCCCACCCCGGAGGCTGCGGCCAAGACGCTCGACACGGCCACGCCGGTCGAGGGTCGCGACGCGACGGACATCGCCGTCGACATCGACCGCAAGACCACCGAGGCCGGCGTCTACCCGATCGTCCTCGCGTCGTACCAGATCGCCTGCCAGACCTACGAGGACGCGGCGACCGCCGACCTCGTCAAGGGCTGGCTGACCTACGTCGCCAGCGACGAGGGCCAGAAGGCCGCCGCCGACAGCGCGGGCTCGGCTCCGCTGTCCGGCGACTTCGCCGAGAAGGTCCGCACCGCGATCGAGACGATCAAGGGCGCCTGACCCGCTCCGGGTGGGCCGTCCGACTCGGCGGACGGCCCACCCGGTTCCTCTCCCCCGCACCATCCCCGTTCTCGAAAGGCCCGCAGTGAGCACCGCGACCCGACCCGCCCGCAAGGCAGCTCGGCCCCCCGTCCGCCCGGGCGACCGCGTCTTCGCCGGCATGTCGACCGGCGCCGGCCTCCTGATCCTGTCGGTCCTCGCCGGCGTCGCGATCTTCCTGACCGTCGAGGGCCTTCCCGGCATCACCGCGTCGCCCGACGAGGTCAAGTCCGGCCAGAGCTTCTGGCCCTGGGTCGGACCGCTGGTCCTCGGCACCCTGATCGCCGCCGCCGTCGCGCTGCTGATCGCCGTGCCGATCTCGATCGGCGTCGCCCTCTTCATCTCCCACTACGCACCGCGCCGCCTCGGTCAGAGCCTCGGCTACCTGATCGACCTGCTGGCCGCGGTGCCCAGCGTCGTCTACGGCCTGTGGGGCATCTACGTGCTCTCGGGCACGATGGCCCCGGTCTACGGCTGGTTCGAGAAGTACCTGGGGTTCATCCCGATCTTCGCCGGACCCGCATCGGCGACGGGGCGCACGCTGCTGACCGCCTGCATCGTGCTCGCCGTGATGATCTTGCCGATCATGACCGCGATCTGCCGCGAGATCTTCCTGCAGACCCCGCGCCTGCACGAGGAGGCGGCGCTGGCGCTCGGCGCGACGCGCTGGGAGATGGTCCGCATGGCCGTCTTCCCCTACGCGCGCTCGGGCATCGTGTCGGCCGCGATGCTGGGCCTGGGCCGCGCACTGGGCGAGACGATGGCCGTCGCGATGGTGCTGTCCGCGACCGCGGGCGTCGTCACCGCCAACCTCATCAGCAGCACGAACCCCAGCACGATCGCGTCGAACATCGCCCTGAGCTTCGCCGAGGCGAGCGGTCGGTCGGTCAACGCGCTCATCGCGAGCGGCCTGGTGCTGTTCGTGATCACCTTCCTCGTGAACTTCGCGGCCCGGGCCATCGTGGACCGCCGCAAGGACTTCTCCGGAGCGAACTGATGACGACTCAACTGACCGCTCCGGACCCGGCGCGCGCCGACGGCACCGACGTCGGTCGCGCCCTGCGCACGGCGCAGCTGCCTCCGTACGGCGCCCGCCTGGTGCTGGTCGTCGCAGCCCTCGCCGGCATCGGCGTCTGGCTGGTCGACGACAGCGTCTTCCTCGGCGTCCTGACCGCGTGGGTGCTGACCCTGGCGATCCCGCTGTGGTCGGCGCTCGTCGAGGGCACCCGCAAGGCCACCGATCGCCTCGTCACCCAGCTGGTGTCGTCGGCGTTCCTCGTGGCTCTCGTGCCGCTGTTCAGCATCCTGTACGAGGTCCTCAGCCGCGGCACCAAGGTGCTGGGCATCGACTTCTTCACCTTCTCGATGCGCAACGTGGTCGGCGAGGGCGGCGGCATCTACCACGCGATCATCGGCACCCTGCTGATCACGGGTGCCGCCGCGGTCATCTCGATCCCGATCGGCCTGTTCGCCGCGATCTACCTGGTCGAGTACGCCGACGGCAACCGGCTGTCGCGCTGGCTGCGCTTCCTCGTCGACGTCATGACCGGCATCCCCTCCATCGTCGCCGGCCTGTTCGCCTACGCGCTGTTCGTCATCTTCTTCGGCGAGGGCGTCCGCATGGGCATCGGTGGCTCGGTCGCGCTGTCGGTGCTGATGATCCCGGTCGTCGTGCGCTCCAGCGAGGAGATGCTCAAGCTCGTCCCGAACGAGCTGCGCGAGGCGTCGTTCGCGCTCGGCGTGCCCAAGTGGCGCACCATCGCCAAGGTCGTGCTGCCGACCGCGCTGGCCGGCATCGTGACCGGCGTGACGCTCGCGATCGCCCGCGTCATCGGCGAGACCGCGCCGCTGCTCATCATCGCCGGCGCGACCGACTCGGTGAACTTCAACCTCTTCGACGGCCGGATGGCGACGCTGCCGGTCTTCGCGTACGCCTCGCAGCGCAACCCGGGCATCCCGCCGGAGTTCAGCATCGAGCGCGCGTGGGGCGCGGCCCTGGTGCTGCTGCTCATCGTGATGCTGCTGAACCTCGTCGCGCGGCTCGTCTCGTACTTCTTCTCCCCCAAGGGCGAGCGCTGAGAAGCGCTCAGGACAAGGAAACTCACATGGCCAAGAGCATCGACGTCTCGGACCTGAACATCTACTACGGCGACTTCCTCGCGGTCGAGGGCGTCTCGATCCCGATCGCCGCACGCTCGGTGACCGCCTTCATCGGTCCGTCGGGCTGCGGCAAGTCGACCTTCCTGCGCTCGCTGAACCGCATGCACGAGGTCATCCGCGGCGCCCGCGTCGAGGGCAAGGTGCTGATCGACGGCGAGGACCTGTACGG
>JALRKU010000195.1 GCA_023254755.1 Aeromicrobium sp.
TGAGGATCCGTGCCCCCTCCTCGCTGACGTCGCCGGACATCTCCGCGATGCCCTGGGCGTTGTCGGAGACCGGGCCGAAGGTGTCCATCGCGACGATGACGCCGACCGTGGTGAGCAGGCCGCAGCCGGCCAGGGCGACGGCGAACAGGGACACCACGATCGAGCCGGAGCCGAGCAGGAACGCGCCGTACACGCCCGCGCCGATGACGAGCGCGGTGTAGACCGCCGACTCGAAGCCGACCGACAGCCCCGAGAGGATCACCGTGGCCGGACCCGTCAGCGACGTCTTGCCGACGTCCTGCACCGGGCGGGTCTCGGTGCCGGTGAAGTAGCCGGTGAGCGCCAGGATCAGGGCCGCGAGCACGATGCCGATGAGGATCGCCGCGATCGCGATCCAGCGCGGGTCGCCGTCGAGCGTCGCGGTCGACGTCGCGCCGAGCACCTGCGACGCGATCGACTCGTTGTCGACCGCCGGGATGTCCAGGTCGCCGAAGGACGACGGCAGGTAGATCCAGCACAGCACCGCCGAGGCGATCGCCGAGATCGTGGCCGAGATGTAGAAGGAGCGGTTGATCGTGGTCAGACCGTTCTCGCCCTCGATCGGACGGGTGAGGTACACGCCGAGGATCGCGGTGAGCGCACCGATCGCAGGGATCAGCAGCGGCAGCACGAGACCCTGCTCGCCGAACGCGACCGAGCCGAGGATCAGTGCCGCGACCAGGGTGACGGCGTAGGACTCGAACAGATCGGCCGCCATGCCGGCGCAGTCACCGACGTTGTCGCCCACGTTGTCGGCGATCGTGGCCGCGTTGCGGGGATCGTCCTCGGGGATGTTGTTCTCGACCTTGCCGACCAGGTCGGCACCGACGTCGGCGGCCTTGGTGAAGATGCCACCGCCGACGCGCATGAACATCGCCAGCAGCGCGGCGCCGAAGCCGAAGCCCTCGAGCACCGAGGGGGCGTCGCCCTTGTAGATGAGCACGACGGCGCTGGCGCCGAGCAGTCCGAGGCCGACCGTGGTCATGCCGACGGTGCCACCGGTGCGGAACGCGATCCGCATGGCGGGGTTGCGGCCCTCGTTCTCGGCCGCCGCGGCCACCCGGACGTTGGCACGGACCGCGAGCCACATGCCGAACCAGCCGATGAAGGCCGAGAACAGCGCACCGGCCGCGAAGGCGACCGATCGGCCGATCTTGATGTCCCAGTCGCCGGGGAGGAGGAACAGGAGCCCGAAAGCGACCACCGCGAACAGCGCGAGGGTGCGGAACTGCCGCGCGAGGTACGCCGACGCGCCCTCCTGCACGGCTCGGCCGATCTCCTGCATGTTCTCGGTGCCCTCGCTCGCGCGCAGCACCTCGGCACGGAACAGGAATGCGAAGAGCAGCGCCAGGACACCGACACCCGCGACGATCGACACCAGCAACGTGTTGTCGTCGGAGAGGGTGAGGTCCGAGGCAGCTGCGACCAACGTCGCGTTCGCCATTGAATTCCTCCATAGAGTCAGGCAGACGTACGGGTCCCAGGGAATGGACCGTGTGACGTAGGCTACACAGGCCGCCCCGTGCCTGCCGCCGGGGTCGACCCGGCGACACGCTAGGACGGCGGGCTGTGACCCGCCTGAGGACGCGCCGTCAGGCGTGGGCGGCGCGAGCGGCGTCGACGGTCTCGTGCAGACCGAAGACCTTGTCCAGACCCGTGATCTCGAAGATCTTGAGGATGCGCTCCTGGGTGCAGACGATGTCGAGCGAGCCGCCGTCGGCCCGCACGCGCTTGAGCGCACCCACCAGCACGCCGAGGCCCGTGGAGTCGAGGAAGTCGACCTTCTGGACGTCGATGATCAGCCGGTGGTGCCCACGATCGACCGCCGCGACGATGGCCTCGCGCAGCTTGGGCGCCGTGTACACGTCGACCTCGCCGCCGACCTCGATCAGCTCGAACGGCTCGACCGTGCTGGCACTGACGCTCAGCTCCATCCGCACACCTCCCGGCAGCATTCAACCACGGCACCGCCCGCGCCGCTGGGCGTCCGTGGAGGGTGCGAAACTTTCGCCGTGGACCCGGCCGACCTGATCGAGCGACACGCCGATCGCGTCACCCACGTCCAGCGGATCGCGGCCCGTCCGGCGGTCCTCGAGCCCTGGCCCGACGGCATCCGGTCGACGGTGCGCGAGCTGTTCGCCGCCGACGGCGTCGCCGCGCTGTGGGGGCACCAGGCCGAGGCGCTGCGCCACCTCGAGGCGGGTCGTGACGTCGTCGTCGCGACGGGCACGGCGTCGGGCAAGTCGCTGGTGTTCCAGGCCGCGGCGCTCGAGGCCCTGCTCCGTGGCCGCGTCGGGTCGGGACTGCACGCCGGCCGGCGTCCCACGGTCCTGTACCTGGCGCCCACGAAGGCGCTCGCGGCGGACCAGCTGCGGCGGCTGCCCCACCTGCCCGAGCTGCGGGCCGCCACCGTCGACGGCGACAACAGCCGCGAGGAGCGCGACTGGGCGCGGGGGCACGCCAACTACCTGCTGACGAACCCCGACACCCTCCACCACTCGATCCTGCCGTCGCACGAGCGCTGGGCCCGGGTGATCGGCGGGCTGACGCACGTCGTGGTCGACGAGTGCCACCACTACCGCGGCGTGTTCGGCGCGCACGTGGCCCATGTGCTGCGGCGGCTGCTGCGGCTCTGCGCACACCACGGCTCGAGCCCCCAGGTCGTGCTGACGTCGGCCACGGTCGCCGACCCGGCCGACGTCGCGCTGCGACTCACGGGTCGCGAGGCGGCCGCCGTCGTCGACGACGCGTCGCCCCACGGCACGCGCACGATCGCGCTGTGGGAGCCGCCGCTGCTGGGAGGCACGACCCCCGAGGGCGAGGCCGACGGCATCCGCCGCTCCGCCACGACCGAGGCCGCGGGGCTGCTCGCCGACCTGGTCGCGGGCGGCGTCCGCACGTTGACGTTCGTCCGGTCGCGCCGCGGGGCCGAGACGGTCGCGACCACCGCCCAGCGGCTGCTCCGCGAGGTCGACCCCGACCTGGTCGGTCGGGTCGCGACCTACCGCGGCGGCTACCTGCCCGAGGAGCGGCGCGAGCTCGAGCAGCGGCTGCGGTCGGGAGACCTGCTGGGACTCGCCACCACGTCGGCGCTCGAGCTCGGCATCGACGTGTCGGGGCTCGACGCCGTGCTCTCGGTCGGCTTTCCCGGCACCCGTGCCGGCCTGCAGCAGCAGCTGGGCCGGGCCGGCCGCACCGGAGGCGACGCCCTCGGGGTGCTCGTCGCCCGGGACGAGCCGATCGACGCCTACCTCGTGCACCACCCCGAGGCGCTGTTCGACGCCCCGGTCGAGGCCACCGTGTTCGACCCCGACAACCCGTACGTGCTCGGCCCGCACCTGGCTGCGGCCGCCCACGAGCTGCCGCTCACCGAGGCCGACCTGCCCTTGTTCGGACCTCACGCCGCCGAGGGCGTCGCGGCGCTCGAGCAGGCCGGATGGCTGCGTCGCCGTCCTGCAGGCTGGTTCTGGACGCGGCGCGAGCGGGCCAGCTCGCTGGCCGACCTGCGGTCCAGTGGCGGGATGCCGGTCCAGATCGTCGAGGGTGCCTCGGGGCGCCTGGTCGGCACGGTCGATGCCGGGACCGCCGACACCGCGGTGCACGACGGTGCGGTGTACGTCCACCAGGGCGACGTCTACGTGGTCGACGAGTACGACGTCGAGGACGCCGTCGCCGTGGTGCGCCGTGACGACCCGCACCACACCACCCAGGCCCGCTCGGTCACCGACATCGCGATCACCGAGGTCGAGCGCTCGGTCGACTGGGGCTCGGCCACCGTGTCGTTCGGGTCGGTCGACGTGTCGACCCAGGTGGTGGCCTTCCTGCGGCGCAGCACCGAGGACCACCGCGTGCTCGGCGAGGAGCCGCTCGACCTGCCCGTCCGCACGTTGTCGACCAAGGCGGTGTGGTGGACCCTGGACCCCGCCGTGGTCGACGCGACCCTCGACAGCACCGTCGTGCCCGGCGCTGCTCACGCCGCCGAGCACGCGTCGATCGGCCTGCTGCCCCTGCTCGCCACGTGCGACCGGTGGGACCTCGGCGGCGTCTCGACCGCCCTGCACCCGGACACCGGCCGGCTCACGGTCTTCGTCCACGACGGGCATCCTGGCGGCGCCGGGTTCGCCGAGCGCGGCTACGACGTCGCGGCCCGGTGGCTCCGCACCACTCGCGACGCGATCGCCGAGTGCCCCTGTCGCGAGGGGTGCCCGGCCTGCGTCGTGTCGCCCAAGTGCGGCAACGGCAACGAGCCGTTGGACAAGACCGGCGCGGTCGCGCTGCTCGACGCGCTGCTCGCGGGCGCTGCCGACTGAGGGCTCGTGGCGCCGTCAGGGCCGCCCGGCGCCGGACGCACCGCCAGGTGGTCCGGCTGGTCGGCCGGCGGCCCCGAGGTAGAAGTCCGGGGCGGCGCGCGCCTCGACCTCGGCCGCCCAGCGGTGTCCCCACCACCGTCGGCTCGTGGTGCGGGCCGTGACGGTCGCGACGTCGACGTCCATGCGGCACCGCACGATCGTCGCGTGGTTGCGTCGCGCCGTCGTGCGCGCCGCAGCACACCCGTCGGCGCCGTTGATGCTGGCCCGTGAGGCGGCCAGGGCGGAGAGGTCGGCCGCGGACGCCGCGCGGTGACGCATGGCGACCAGCGCGCCGGCCTCGGTGAATCCGGCCGCCACGATGCCCACGAGCAGACCGACCGTGACGGCGTGGACGGTGACCGAGCCGCGTTCGCCCCTCACGGATCCTCCAGGACGGCGGTCGACGTGGCCGACGACCGCCGGTCGCCGACGTGCGACAGCAGGGGGACGGGGCCGCGCGTGCGCACCTCGACGCGGACCGTGACGGCGTCACCATCGACGTCGAGGCTGACCCGGGCGCCCTTGGGCGCCAACCGCTCCGCGGCGGTCGTGGCCGTGGCGGTGGTCTCGCCCCGCGCGACCAGGCGCGCGCCCTCACGCGCCGCGTCGGTGAGCCGCACCTGGGTCAGCCCGAGCGAGACGACCCAGAGCAGGAGCAGGGCGAACGCGACGCCGAACGGCGCGATCGTGGCCAGCTCGGCGGTGACCATGCCGCGCTCGCGTTCGCGCGTCCTCACGGCTGGATCCGCCAGACCGGGTCGCCGACGGCGACGCGGAGGACGACGGTGCGGATCATGTCGAACAGGTCGTTGATCCAGTCGGCGTCGGCGCCCAGTCCGATGAGGACGCAGCCGATGCACGCGGCGCCGAGCGTGCCGACGGCGTACTCGGACGTGGACGTGCCGCGCTCGTCTCGGTGCTCGGCAGGACGGTGGTGGGCCATGATCGACTCCTCTCGAGTGGGGGTGCCGGGGACACCGCCGCGCCCCCGGCACCGACCGGTCAGAACGGCAGCAGGTTCGGGATGTTGTCGATGACGTCGCGGACCAGCTCTCCGAACCACTCGGACTGGCCGATCTTGACCAGCACTCCGCCGATCGTGCAGGCGCCGAGCGTGCCGACGGCGTACTCGGACGTGGACATGCCGCGCTCCTCGCGGCGACGGACGAACTTCTTCACGGGGTCTCCCCTCGGTCGATGATGTGACGAGGGAAGGTGCGCCGTGACCGCGCGGTCGTGTCGACCGGTCGTCCGCCTGGGGACACCGGACCCGTGAGGTCCGTCCTGTGGATCGTCCGGCGTCAGGCAGTGCCGGCGATGCGGGCGTGGGCGCGCCGCGCCACGTCGTCCCACACGTCCTGGCACTGCACCACCGCGACCCCGCCGGGGCGCTGTGATCCCGTCCAGGTCAGGCCGTCGGCATCAGCGACGATCTCGAGCTGCGGCAGACGGTTCCACCGCGCGTCGAGATCCGCGCGGTCGGCACCCGCGTAGGCGTTCAGCACCTCGTGGACGCCCAGACCGAATCGCTCCACCCACGGCAGGAAGTGGCGGCAGAAGCCGTCCTTCCGCATCCGGTCGAGGTCGAGGACGGCGATGCCCGGGTGGAACGGCGCGAAGTCGTACGCGTGCCGCGTGTGGCTGCGCAGCACCAGCTCGCGCGCCAGCCGGTCGCCCTTGACCCGCTTCGAGGAGTTGATGAGGTTGATGAAGCCGCTGCTCGGCTCGGTGAGCGGCGCGGTGCGCGCCGCCAGCGGGTGGCCTGACAGGTCGACGTCGGCCAGCTCGGCGACGTCGCCGACGACCAGGGAGGACGGGTCGAGCCGGACGATGCGGGTCACGTCGCGCAGCAGCTCGCTGACCAGCAACCGGTCGACCGCGACCTGGGTCGCTCGGCCGGCCCGCCCGAGGACTGGACCGTAATCTGCGACGTCGGCGGGGAGCCAGGTGATCGTGACGGTCGGGAAGGCAGCGGCGACCCGATCGATCGTCGCGCGCTCGACACCGCGCGACAGCAGGTGGACGTGGAGCGGGCGGCTCGCCCCAGCGACCAGCGCCTCGAGCGTGGTCGCGAGCTGACGCTCGTCGGCTCCCGCCGTCAGCTCGACCGCGACCGGGGCGCCGGAGGGCCCCTGCTGCGTCGGCGCGATCGTCACGGCGGCCTCGCGGATCGCCGCGCAGGCTGCAGCGACGTCGAACGAGACCGGCTCGATGTCACCCACCTCGTCGCGGATGGCCTCGGTCGCGGCCACCGCCGGAGCGGTGAGCTCGCGCCACAGCGCGTAGACCTCGTCCTCGGAGCGGCCGGCACCGATCGCACCGATCACCGGCTCCAGCAGGGCGAGCATCCGGCTCTGGATGTCGCGATACGCCTCGTCGGTGATGCCGACCAGCCCGTCGAAGCGCACGTCGGCCGGGTTCTTGGCCCGGAACTCCACCGTCGCGCCCAGTGACCGAGCCGGCAGGTAGCAGTGGAGGCGGGACGTGATCACCTCGCGGTAGGTCTCCTGGTAGCTGGTGAGCACCTCGATCGCGTCGTCGACGTTGTCGGCGAACCGGCGGCGCCGGATCTCGGGCGCGGTCTGCTTCCAGTGCACGCCGGGACCCGTCTGAGGCGTGTCGACGTACAGCGTCTGCGTCGGCGGGCTCGGCGGCGCAGCCGGGAACACCGTGTCGACCGTCGTGGTGATGCACCCCGAGAAGAAGGCAGGAACACCTGCCGCCTGGAGCAGGTGCACGGTGTTCCAGTCGCGGCAGCCGACCGGAGCGTAACGCCTGAGGTACGCGACGACGCCGTCGGTCAGCAGGGCCGGGGCGTTGACGTGGAACGAGACGAACAGTGGACGCAGCCGCTCGTTGAACGGCATGTCGAACTTCACGCCGAACTGGCGGTGCATGTACCAGCCGAACGCGAGCGCCCAGGTGCCGTCGGGAACCAGGTCGTGGTGGGTCGCGTCGCGCTGGACGCGATAGAGCGTGATGTCGGCGTCGTCCCCGTCGACGACGCGGTCGGGGCGCACCCGGTCCTGCAACGTCCTCGCCACCTGGACCGCCTCCGGCTCGCCGCTGAAGCGGAAGCCGCTGCGCCGCGCGAGATGGCCGATCGACGCGATGGTCTGGACGTGGTCGCCCAGGTTCTTCGAGGCGTACGCCTCGTCGGGCTGCTTGTAGTCCAGGACGGCGAACGCGACGGTGCCGGCGGGGACCTCCGCCTCGGCCGCGGCCGCCTCGGCGGTGCCGTACCACTCCTCGAGCCACTCGATCCGGGTCACGAGCCGCTCGTTGCCGTCCTCTTCTGCCGCGGCGCGGGCGCGGGCGAGGGCCTCGCGCGACTCCGGCTCGAGCTCGGCGGCGAAGCTCGTGCCCGCGATGTCGAACCACTGGACCGCGGTGGCGACCACGGAGTCGTCTCGCAGCGCCGACCTCAGGACGTCGGCGGCGGCGTCCGGCTCGACGAGGAAGCCCGCGCGGAACAGCTCGGCGGGAGCCGAGCGCAGGACCATCAGCCGGTCGACACCGGTGAACAGCTCCCAGGCCGTCGTGGCGAGACCGTCGTGGAGCGCGACGAGGCCCACGACCACGTCGCCGACCGGGGCCAGCGCCGGGTCTCGACGCAGTGCGTGCCCGACGGAGCGGACCCGATCGGTCGCGCCGGCACGAAGCAACCTGCGGGCCGACTCGACGAGCGCAGCGTCGGACGCGTCGCCGCGCGCCAGGCCCTCGAAGAAGGCGTCTTCCGCACGCCAGGTCTCGATCGTGCCAACCACCGCATCGACGTGCGACGACGACGGCGTCCTGGGTGCGGCCCCCTTCGTCTCGTACGCGCCCGCGAGACCACCGGTCAGCCGGGCGACTCGGGCGTGGAAGTCGGCGAGCCGCCGCACGCGTCGCGCCGCCAGACGGTCGTCCTGGGGGCCTGCCGCGCGGGTGTCGTCGTTGCCGGACATCCTGCGCAGGACCGACCGGACGCGGGCCGAAGGACCAACCACTGGGGAAACACCTCATCACCGAGAGCGGGTCGCGACCTCTGGGAGAAGTCGCGAGAAGTCGTCGCGATCACGGTACAGATGCCTGGTCCGTCTGCCGCATGTCGGCTGGGACGACACCCGTCCTGCACCCGGTGGACGCGGCCCGCGGAGCACCTATACCGTCACCCTGTCCCCACCAGGATGTCGCGCCTCGGCCGACTCCGACCGCGTCCCAGAGCCGAGAGGTGCCGCGCCAGTGCTCGCCTTCATCACGTCGCTGCGCCACCCCCGCAACGCCGTCGACTACTCCCGCGTCGAGGAGCTGCTCCTCGAGACGCTCCACTCGGTCACCCAGCAGACGTCCGACGACTTCGTCGTGATCGTGGTGGGCAACCGCGAACCCAGCGTGGAGCTGCCGGACAAGGTGCACTTCGTGAAGGTGTCCTACGGCCCGCCGGCACCGCGGGACGTGCGGGTGAGCCGCTCGCCGTTCATCCGGGACAAGGGCACCAAGATCGGTGTCGGCCTGATCAAGGCGCTCGAGTTCGACCCGGACTACGTGATGATCTTCGACGCGGACGACTTCGTGCACCGCGACCTGGTGCAGTTCGTCGGCGAGCGGCCGGGACGTCCCGGCTGGGTGATCGACGAGGGCTGGATGTACTCGCGCAACCGTCGCGCGGTCCGGCCCATCTCGGACTTCAACCGCACGTGCGGCACGTCGTTCATCATCCCGTTCGACGTCTACGGGGTGCCCACGGACCTCGACGTCACGGCCAGCAAGGCCGAGATCCGAGAGGCCTACGGCGAGCGGATCTCGAAGATCATCGGGGCCCACAAGTGGGCCGTCGAGTGGCACGCCGAGCGCGGCCGGGTGCTCGAGCGCCTTCCCTTCCCCGGTGCGGTGTACCACGTCGACACGGGCGAGAACCACTCCCGCAACGAGCTGTCGGGCCGTGCGAAGCCGATCAGTCGGGCTCTGGCCGCCGAGTTCGGCATCCCGTCGCGGAACCGTCTCGTCACCTGGTGGTCGTGCTACTGCAAGACGACCGCGTACCGCATGGCCGAGCCGTTCCGGCCGGTGGCCCGGTTCGCCAAGCGGGCGCTGGTCGGCGTCAAGCGGCGCCTGACCCGACGCTAGTCAGGGCAGCAGGGAGCCGGCGAGCGCGACGACCGTCGGCACGATCCCGACGAGCAGGAACGCCGGAAGGAAGCACAGCCCCAGGGGCGCCGCGGTCCGGACCCCCACCCGCCTGCCGGCCTCGCGACGCGCGGCCCGGGCGTCGCGGCGCGTGTCGTCGGCGGCGGACGCCACGACGCCGGCGACCGGGGCGCCCGTGTCCTCGGCCCGACCGAGAGCGCGTCCGAGGACGGCGAGCGAGTCGGGCAGCTCGACGAGCGCTGCGCGCACCTCGCCCGACACCGCGAGGCGGTCGGCCACGGCGCGCAGGTCGAGGGCCAGCGGTGGTGCCGTCACGTCGGCGACCAGGGCCAGCGCCGCGGCGGGCGGTCGACCTGCTGCGAGCACGGCCGACACCAGGTCCAGCGCCTCCGGCAGCTGCCGCCGCACGACGAGCGCTCGGGCGCGCTCGTCGGCCGTCTCGAGCCGTCGCACCGCCGCACCCACCACAGGGGCGAGGACCACGCCGGCGAGCGCGGCCCACGGCCTGCCCACCAGCACCAGGAGCGCGACCGGCGTCGCGACCATCGCGAGCTGGTCCGCACGAGGACGACGGGCCGGGCGGCGGGGCACCCACAGCGTCCGGGCACGGCGCGCCGCCGACGGCACGACCAGCACCCAGGCGGCGAGCCCGGCGAGCAGGGCCACGATCACCGCGGCACCCCCGCGGCCACCCGCTCGACCCACACGACGCCGAGGGTGCCGAGCAGCAGACCGCAGGACGCCGAGACGGCACCGACCCAGGTCCCCGTGACGACGCCGATCGGATCTCCGCCGATGCCCGACCCCAGGAGCAGGCCGGCCACCGGCAGCAGCGCCATCAGTCGGCCGGTGGCGCGTGCCGGGGCGAGTTCAGCCTCGACCTCGCGGTCGAGCTCGAGGTCGTCGCGGACCCGGTCGGCGAGCCGGGCGACGACGTCGGCGACCGGCGCCCCCGACCGGTCGGCCACCGACCAGGCCGCTCCGAGCGCGGCGAGCGCCTCGCAGCCGGGCTGGGCGGACGCCGCGTCCAGCACGGCCACCACGTCGACGCCTGTGACGGCGGCCCGCGCCACGGGAGCGAGCAGCGGTTCGTCGGCCGCGACCGCGGCGAGCGCGTGCTCCGGGAGCGCCCCGGCCCGCAGCTCCGAGACGAGGAAGGACAGCGCCTCGACGAGCCGGCGTCGGCGATCGGCCGCGCGCGCCCGCTCCCGTCCGCGCCGCACGACGTCGACGAGCGCGACGCCTGCGATCGCGGCCGCGGCGGCGACGAGCAGGGTCGGGCCGTGCAGCAGCACGATCGCCGCTGGGAGTGCGGGCACGAGCAGCATCACGGGGGGCAGCCGTCGCGCACGCACCTCGACCACGGGGCGTCGTCGACGCACGGCGAGCAGACGGCGGGCGCCGGGGCGCCAGACCTCGACCCCGGCCGCGAGGAGAACGACCGCCGCCACCGTCATCGCACCAGGGCCTCGAGCCGCGCGGCGCCGGGACCGTCGACCGCCTCGCCGGAGCGGTAGTCGCGCGCCGCGACCGCCACGACCAGCTCGTCTCGGCGCTCGAGCACCGCGACCCCCCGCACGCGGCGCCCCGCCGGTCCTCGGTCGAGGTGGACGACCGCCGACAGACCTGCCGCCAGCTGGCTGTGGACCGCGTCGCGCGGCAGTCCCGCCGCCACGCCGAGCGCCTCGAACCGCGCCGGCAGGTCGTCGGGCGAGTTGGCGTGCACCGTGCTGCAGCCACCGGCGTGACCGGTGTTGAGCGCCGCGAGCAGGTCGACGACCTCGCCGCCACGGACCTCACCGACGACGAGCCGGTCGGGGCGCATGCGGAGCGCCTGCCGGACCAGCGCCCGGACCGTGACCTCGCCGGCGCCCTCGACGTTGGCAGGCCGGGCCTCCAGCCCGACGACGTGCGGGTGGTCCGGCCGCAGCTCGGTGGAGTCCTCGACGACGACGCTGCGCTCGGCCGGGTCGACCAGGCCGAGCAGGGCGGAGAGCATCGTCGTCTTGCCGCTACCCGTGCCGCCCGTGACGACGAACGACGTGCGCGACGCGACCAGCGCGCGCAGGTCGTCGGCTGCGGCGTCGGGCAGCATGCCGGTGGCGACGAGCTCCTCGAGGGTGAAGCTGCGCCGCGGTGGCACCCGCAGCGAGATCGCCGTGCCTGGCCTGGCCAGCGGAGCGAGCACGGCGTGCAGCCGGGTGCCGTCGGCGAGACGTGCGTCGACCCACGGCGCGGCGTCGTCGAGGCGCCGACCGGCCGCCGTGGCGAGACGCTGAGCGAGCCGTCGCACCGCCGCCTCGTCGGGCAGCGCGACCTCGACCTCCTCGAGTCCCTCGCCGCGGTCGACGTGGACCCTGCCCGCCCCGTTGACCAGGACGTCGGTGACGCCGGGCTCGGCGAGCAGGTGGTCGAGCGGGCCCGCCCCGACGAGGTCGGCGCGCAGCTGGTCGACGAGAGCCAGGAGCACGTCGCTGCCCGCGACCTGCTGCTCGGCCCTCAGGGCTGCCGCGACCGACGCGACCGAGGGCGGAGCGCCGTCGACCACGAGGCGCGCCCGGATCCGAGCCACCAGGTCGGGGTTCACGCTCCACCCCGGTGCAGACCGACCAGGTCGAGGACCTCGCGCGCCGGCGCCCGGACGGCACGGCCCCGCGGGCCGCGTCCGTGGTCGAGGGACCCGCGCAGCCGGCGGTCGCGCCGCAGCACCCCGACGACGGGCAGGCCCACCGACTCCTCGACCGCACGTCGGCCGAGACCGCCACGCCGGGTCGCCACGACGGCCACCACGGTCGAGGCGCGGGGCTCGACCGATGCAGCGACGCGTCGTGCCGACGCGACGCCGGCGACGTCGTCGGCCACCACGACGACCGTGAGCACCGAGCCCCCGACGACCGCCGCGCTCCACCCGTCGGCGTCGAGCGATCGCGCGTGGTCGACGACGACGAGGTCGAACGCGCGGACGGCGGCACCCCACACCGCCGACGCGCCCCGGGGCAGCCCGACGACGTCGTCGTGGACGTCCCACGAGATCGTGGCGACGCCGTCGCGGCGCGGCACGGCGCCCGCGAGGGACGTCGGCGACACCCGTCCGCCGGTCGCGTCGAGCGAGGGCCACCGCAGCCCCTCGACCCGTTCCGCTCCGAGGACCAGGTCGACACCCGGACCGTGAGGATCGGCGTCGACCACGACCGCGGAGTGGCCACGCCGCACGGCTTCGGCCGCCAGCGCGACTCCGAAAGTCGTGGCCCCGACGCCACCGCTCCCGCCGACCACCACCACCGAGCACCCCTCGGACCCGCCGTCGAGCGACGCGCCGAGCGCGTCGACGGCCGACGCGTCGTCGGCGAGACCGAGCACCCCCACCGCACCCAGGTCGACGGCGGTCCGCCACCAGCCCTCGGGGTCCCGCGCGACCAGGTGCACGCGTTCACGGCGCGTCCACGCCTCCTGACGCGCCGTGGGCGCGACGTCCTCGCCCACCAGGACGGCCCGAGCGGTGCGCCATCCGCGGCGCGCGTCGTCGAGATCGGCAGCGGCGCGCGACGGAACTCCGGCCGCGGCGCACCACCGCAGGGCCGGCTCCCGCACCGCAGGATCGATCGAGGCCACGAGCACGTGATCGGAGTCCATGGGCCCACCGTCACGCGTCGTCGGCCGCGGCTCCAGCGACGGCCGACGGGCTGTGGACGACGGTCGACGGTCACGCCGGATGTGGACGGCGCCTATCGTGGACCCATGACCACCTCGGTCCCGGGCGCTCGCTCGGCCGCGTTCTTCGACCTCGACAAGACGATCATCGCGCGGTCGTCGACCCTGGCGTTCAGCCGTCCCTTCTACGAGGGGGGCCTGCTCACGCGTCGCGCGGTCCTCCGCTCCGCCTACGCCAACTTCATGTTCGGCGCCCAGGGCGCGGACCACGACCAGCTCGAGCGGATGCGCGCCTACCTGACCGACCTGGTGACCGGCTGGGACGTGGCGACCGTCCGTCAAGCGGTCGACGAGACGCTGCACGCGATCATCAACCCGCTCGTCTACGACGAGGCCGTCGCCCTCATGGAGGAGCACCGCGCGGCCGGCCGCGACGTGGTCATCATCTCGGCGTCGGGCAGCGAGGTGGTGGTGCCGATCGGCGCCATGCTGGGCGTCGCGGCGCACGACGTCATCGCGACCACGCTCGTCGCGAAGGACGGCCGCTACACCGGCGAGGTCGGCTTCTACGCCTACGGCCCGCACAAGGCGACGGCGATCGAGCGGCTCGCCGTCGAGCGCGGCTACGACCTCGCCGACTGCTACGCCTACTCCGACTCCGAGACCGACGCACCCATGCTGCGGGCCGTCGGCCACCCGTTCGCGGTCAACCCCGACAAGGCGCTGCGCCGGATCGCGGACGAGAACGACTGGCCGGTGCTGGTCTTCCGCAACCCCGTCTCGGCGCGCCGTCGCCTGGGCCTGGACAGCGCGGCCGGCAAGGCCACCGCAGCGCTCCTCGTCGGCGGCGCGGTGCTGGCGGTCGTGACGAGTCTCGTGCGACGGCGGCGCGCACCCGCCTGACGCCCTCGGATCCTTGTGAAAGAGCGCACGAGAAATTACGAACGCGTAGGGGTGTACGTGACCCAGGTCACAGGGTCACGATGACGACACAACTCCACAGACGGTCCAGCACTCGGTACCCACGCGGCGATCACCCGTCCCCAAGGGAAGTCGATCCGGGACATCCGCTCGCCCCGCCAGGGACGCCGGGCGGCCCCGGACGACGGTTACGACAGGAAGCACGCCTGGTAGCCGATGTGCTGTTCCCGGCGGCGCCGATCGATTCGTCTCGGCGCCGCCTCTCTGTGCGGGCTCGGTGAGATCAGGACTCGCGGACGCGGACCCCGGCGCGGCGACCACGCCGCCCGTTGAGCTGCGCGACGTCCAGGGTCTCGCCGTACCCGTACCCGTAGCCGTAGCCGTACGACCCGGCGGTGCGGCGCGGGATGCCGTTCAGCACGACGCCGTAGATCCGACCGCCCATGCCCGTGATCCTCTCGGCGGCGAGGCGCAGGAGGTCCTTGCGCGTGCGACCGAACCGCGCGAGGAGGAGGACCCCGTCGACGTGGCGGACGAGGTTGGCGGTGTCCGCGACCGGGAGCAGCGGCGGGGCGTCGATGATGATCATGTCGTACTCGGCGCGGACGTCGGCCAGCAGATCGCTGACCGCCTCGGTCTCGAGGACCTCGGCCGGGTTCGGGGGGGTCGGACCGGTGGGGAGCACGTGCACGCCGCTGTCGTGGTACTGGATCGCGTCGGCGAGCGTGACCCGCCGAAGCAGCACCGACAGCATGCCCACGGCGTTCTCGAGTCCGAGGTCGGCCGCCACGTTCGGGCTGCGGAGGTCGCCGTCGATGAGCAGCACGGACTGTCCCGATGCGGCGACGGCCCGCGCGAGGTTGATCGACGTCAGCGTCTTGCCCTCGGAGGCGAGGGCGCTGGTGACGAGGATCATCTGCCGCGTCGAGTCGAGGTCGGCGAATCTCAGGTTGGTGCGCAGCACCCGGAAGGCCTCGACGAGCGGGCTGCTCGGGTTGACGGTGCTGTGCTCGTCCTTGGCGACCGTCCGGTCGAGCGGCAGGGCCGAGATGACCGCGGCCCCCGTCGCCGTCTCGACGTCCGGCCTCGACTTGACCGAGAGGTCCAGCTGGTCCTTGACGAGCGCTCCGACGACGCCGGCGATCACGCTCAGGGCCACGCCGACCGCGATGAGGAAGATCGTCGGGATGCCGGCGGGCGCGGGATTGAGCGACGGGGCGCCCGTGGCCCTCGCCACGACCGCCGCGGGGCGGTTGCCGGTCGGCCGCTCGAGCTCTCCCACGAGGGCCACGAGCTCCTGGACCTCGGCGTCGGCCAGGTCCCTGGCCTCCTCCGGCGTGGCCCCCGTCGCGGTGACCTCGACGATCTGGGTGTTCGGGACGACCGTGGCCGAGATGCGGCCGGCGAGCTCGTTGCGGCTGGCCGGCAGGCCGGACCGGTCGACGACGCGCTGCAGGAGGGCCGGATCGGTCGCCAGCGAGGCGTACGACCCGGCGCGCTGGGTGACCAGCAAGGTGGCGAAGGCGTCGGTTCCGACGCTGCCGGGGACGGCGATGAAGATGCGACCGGTCGAGGTGTACTCGGCGGTCTTCGTCATGACCAGACCGGCGGTGAGGAACGACCCGAGCAGCAGAGTCAGCACGATGAACTTCCACCGTGTCACGAGGACACCGATGAACTGCTGCAGATCCATGTGGCCTCCGCTGTCGCACGCGGCGACACCCTGCCGCCGCGGTCCGCCCGAGTCTACGTGGTGAGCGCGATCCGACGCGCGACGCCCAGGGCAACGTGCATCACTGTATCCGTCGTCCGCCGTCTCGCACCCCGGACGCTCCGACGACGTGCGTCACTCACCAGCAGGTGGCGAGCAGGTCGTCGATGTCGGAGGGTCCGACGTCGACCGGGTTGTTCGACAGCCGCTCGAGGTTGACCGCTCGCGCCAGGACCGCGACGTCCGACCGGGGGACGCCGAGCGCGCCCCACCGCAGCTCGAGTCCGACCTCGGCCGCGAGGCGGTCGAGGCGGTCTCCCAGTCCCGCGACGTCGTCCGCGCCGACGAGCGAGGCGATCTGCTCGAGGTCGGCCCCCAGCTGGTCGCCGGCGGCCGCCGCGTGCAGCCGGGCGAAGGCCCCCAGCGTCGTGGCCACGGCGTGACCGTGGCTGATGCCGTGACGCTTGGTGAGTCCGTACGAGAAGGCGTGAGGACCCGTGGTCTTCGACAGGTCGATCGCGCGACCCGCGAGGTGGCTCCCCCGGGCCGCCAGGACGGCCGCCTCCTCGTCGCCCTCCACGAAGGCCGCCGCCGAGGGCACCAGCGCCGTCAGAGCGTCGGCGGCGAACGACCTGCTCTGCGCCGTCGCCCCGCGTGCCCAGTGGCTCTCGACCGCCTGCGCGACGGCGTCCATGACCGACGTGGCCTTCTGGTAGGCGCTGCCGGAGAGCGTGAGCGCAGGATCCACGACCACGGCGTCGGGCAGCAGCGACGGGTGCGCCACGGAGTACTTCTCGTCGCCCTCGTACACCACGGCGAAGTGGGTCGCCTCGCTGCCCGAGCCGGACGTCGTCGGGACCAGGATCAGCTTCCGCGACCGTCCGAGGACGCGATTGGCCCGGACCGCCTCGTGGATCTGCCCTGCGTCGCCGTCGCCCAGCACGGCCAGCAGCTTGGCCACGTCGAGGGCGCTGCCCCCGCCGATCGCGACGATCGCGCCGGGTCGGAGGCGCTGCACGACCTGCGCCCCGCGGACGACGTCGTCGACGGACGGGTTGGGGGCGAAGTCCGACCACGTCTCGACCTCGAGGACCGACCGCAGCGCCGGCAGCACCTCGGACGCCCCGGACGCCGTGAAGCTGGTGCGCCCCGTGACGAGCAGGACGCTCGAGACGCCCTGCTCCTCGAGCAGGCGCGGCAGCTCCTGGATCGTCCCGGCTCCGAAGACGCCGGCCCGGTCCTGCGCCGGGAGCACGTCGGGGTTCACGACGGGCCGTCGCCGACCGCGTCCATGAAGGCTTCCTTGGACTCACGGGGCGTTCGCGTCGGCCGACCGAGGTCGGCACGGTGACCGGTGCGGATCTGCACCTCGATCAGGTAGGGACCACCGGCGGACCGCGCTGCGGCCACCGCGGCGGGGACGTCGTCGACGCTCGTCACGCGGGCGCTGCCGCGATACCCGGACGCGAGCGCGAGCGCCGGCACGTCGACGTGCCCGATCGCGGTGGGCTGGCCACCGACGCTGTCGTGGACGCCGTTGTTGAAGACGACGTGGAAGAACCGCGGGCTCCCGGCCTTGGCGATGACCGCCAGAGAACCCTGGTGCATCAGCAGCGCGCCGTCTCCGTCGAACGCCCAGACGTCGGCCTCCGGATCGGCCAGCGCGATGCCCTCCGCGATCGACGAGGCGTGGCCCATGCCGCCCACGCACAGGAAGTCCTTGGCGGCAGGGCGTGGGTGAGCGACGCGGTGCTCGAACAGCTCACGGCCGAGCATTCCCGTCGTGCCCACGATCACCGCGTCATCGCCGACGGCCGACGCGAAGGCGACGAGCGCCTCCTCGCGGGTCGGCAGCTCGGCGGCGGACGACGACCCGGACGTCGACGACGCCGCGGGCGCGAAGCTGTCGGCCTCGACCAGGATCGCGACGGGACCGCCCGCGGCCCGCGCGTCGGCCCGCGCCTTCTCGGCGGCGGCGAGGGCTGCCGCCTCGTCGCGCGGCAGGACGACGTAGGGGATCTCCATCGCGTCGAGCAGCGCGGTCATCACCCGACCCTGCTTGACGTGCTGCGGCTCGTCCTTGACTCCGGGCTGACCGCGCCATCCGATCACGAGCACCAGGGGGATGCCGTAGACCTCGGGGTCGGCCAGCGACAGGAGCGGGTTGACGGTGTTGCCGACGCCGGAGTTCTGCAGGTAGACCACCGGCACCGATCCGGTGCGGAGGTGGTGGCCGATCGCCAGGCCGACCGCCGCTCCCTCGTTCGCGGCGATGACGTGCTGCGACGCCGGGAGGTGCGCGTCGACGTACGTGCCCAGGTGCTTGAGGAGGCTGTCGGGGACACCCGTGAAGAAGGGGTCCTCGCCTCCGACGGCCTCGACGAAGGCGCCGGACGAGATCACGCGAAGTTCTCCGGGATGATGGCGAGCGCGTCCTTGATCGACGACAGCTGCGGCTCCACCTCGGTGGTGCGGCCGTGCTCGAGGATGGACCGGGCGGTCTCGGCCATGTGCGGGTACGCCGCGCGCATCATGTGGTTGGCGTAGATGACCACGTTGAAGCCGTGGTCGGCCAGCTCGGACTCGGTGACGGTGTGGTAGCTGCTCGGGACGGCCACCAGCGGCGAGTCGCCACGGAACGAGGCGAACCCCTCGGCGAACTCGTACACCTCGTCGGGCGTCTTCTCGCGCGAGTGGATCATGATGCCGTCGGCGCCGGCCTCCAGGTAGGCCTCCGCGCGGTCGAGCGCGTCCTTGACGCCCTTGCCGAGGATCAGGCTCTCGATCCTCGCGATCACCATGAAGTCCTCGGTGATCTGCGCCTCCTTGCCGGTGCGCAGGCGGAAGGAGAAGTCCTCGATCGAGGACTGGGTCTGCTCGACGTCGGTGCCGAACAGCGAGTTGCGCTTCAGCCCCTCCTTGTCCTCCACGATCACCGCCGAGACGCCGAGGCGCTCCAGGGACCGGACCGTGAACGCGAAGTGCTCGGGCTTGCCACCGGTGTCGCCGTCGAAGATCAGGGGCTTGGTGGTGACCTCGAAGATCTCGTTGATGGTCTGCAGCCGCGCCGAGATGTCGACGGCCTCGATGTCCGGCTTGCCGCGAGCGGTGGAGTCGGTCAGCGAGGACGACCACATGCCGTCGAACTCGACCGTCACGTCGCCCCGGCGGGCGGTCGAGCTCTCCACCAGCAGCCCGGTCAGCCCGCTGTGCGCCTCGAGGATGCGCACGATGTCCTTGCTGTCGAGGAGTCGGCGCAGGCGGGACAGCCGGACGTTGGGCGTCGTGCCCACCTGCTTCAGCGCCTGGTGGAGCTGGGTCGAGGAGATGCCCTCGGTGTAGGCGGGCTCGACCAGCTCGCCACCCCACTCGGCGAGTGCGTCGATGACGCGCTGGCGGGTCTTGCGCTGGACGCCGGTCTGCCAGTCGTCGCCGTGGACCACGATGTCGGGCCGGTGGAGCCGCAGGTTGTCGACGTAGTCGAGGGTCTCCTGCGGCACGACGTCGTGGACCCAGCGCAGGCTCGCGACCACGGCGCGACGCTGGTCGTAGGTGAGGTGCGGCAGCCGCTTGTAGCTGGCGATCGCCCGGTCGGTCAGGAGGCCCACGGTGACCTCGCCGAGGCTCGCGGCGTGCTCCAGGATGTTCAGGTGCCCGGGATGGATGAGGTCGGCGCTCATCCCGACGTAGACCTTCTTCTGCTCGGACATGGAACTCCTCTGAGGCCGTCGGGACGTGATGCCTCAGTCTAGGGGCCCTGACGCCGGCGAACGGCCGGTAGGGTGAACCCGACATGGCGAGCGCGACACGATCCCCGAGGGCCCGGACCTACCGGTCCGGCGCGCACCTCCGCCCGGCGGCGCTGATCGTCCCCCTGGCGGTCGTGGCGATCACCCTCGGCGTGCTGATCCCGCTCTCGATGCGTTCGCTGCTCGTGGCCGGCGGGGCCGTCGGTCTCCTGGCACTCATCGGCCTGGTCGCGGTGCTCGGCGCCGACAAGGCCAGCACCGTCCTGCTGGTCATGGCGTTCGGCTTCGCGCCCCTGACCAACTTCGCCCTCCCGCTCAAGCCGTTCGTGCTGGCCAGCGTGTTCTTCTTCGCCGCCGTCGCGTTGAAGCTGCCCGTGCTGATGAGGCGCAAGCTGCAGCTCCCGGGCACCTTCATGCTCGGCGCGGTGCTGTTCACGGTGATGGGCCTGGTGTCGGCGCCGGTCGCCATCAACGCGCTCGTGAGCCTGATCTACCTCGCCACGGCCGTCTTCGCGCTGATCCTGATCCCCGCCCTGATGGTGTGGATGCGACCGACCCACCGCCAGATGTGGGCGATGATGTTCGCCTTCGCGGTCGGATCGGCCTTCAGCACGCTCTACGGCTTCCCGTACACGTACCGCAACTTCGGCTTCACCTACCACCCCGTGGCACTGGCCTACACCTGCATGCTGGCCATCAGCTTCGCGCCCTACCTGGTGTGGACGAAGTACGTGAAGAGCCGCTGGCTGGTGGTGCCGCCGATCGCCGCGATCTGCGCCGTCGGGATCTGGACGTCCGGCAGCCGCACCGGCATCGTCGTGCTGGGTGCGATCTGCGTGCTCATCCCGCTCTTGGAGCGCTCGGTCCGCCTCGGCCTGCTGCTGATCACCGGGATCGTCTCGTTCCTGCCCGTCGTGTTCAGCATCGACGCGTCGGCCACCTCGACCTCCCCCCTGTCCCGCCTCCTCGGCGGTGGAGGTGGAGCGGCGTCGGACGAGACCCGTCTGACGACGATCCAAGACGGGCTGAACCAGATCCAGCAGAGCCCGATCATCGGCAACGGCTACAGCGTCGAGCACACCTACGTCATCCACAACATCTACCTGCAGGTGCTGGCCGCCGAGGGTCTCATCGGGCTGGTCGGCCTGATCCTCATCTTCATCGCGTTCCTCACGCCGCTGCGCCGGGCCGCCCCACCGGATCGCTACCTGGCCTATCCCGCCCTCGCGGTCGTGCTGGCCGGGCCGTTCCAGCCGAACATGGCCGACCACTACCTCGGCATGTCCGTGGGCCTGTCGCTCATCGCGGCCGTGGCCGTCATGAACAGGACGTCGGGCGCCGAGTCCGACGAGTCCGACGAGAGACCCGTGGCCGACACCCCGTCGGCCGAGCTGCCCCGAAGCAGAGGATGGTGATGACCGCGATGGGCACCGAGCTCGCCCCCGCTCGACAGTCCTGCCCGGCATGCGGTGCCGGACACCCCCGGGCGGCCTCTGCGTCGCGCAGGACCGGCTCGGTCGTGGCCACCTGCCGACGGTGCGGAGCGCACTGGCTGACGAACCCCTCGCCGGGGCAGGAGATCGCCGAGAGCTACGACTTCGACCGCGACACCTACGCCGCGTTCGTCGCCGCCAAGCGCCAGGGAACGCTGGAGGGCGCCTACGAGGCGACGCTCCAGCGGCTGGACCAGGTGATCCTCTCCGGGGGTCGCGACCTGTTCGACGTCGGCGCCGGCGCGGGCGAGTTCATGGCGCTGGCGCGCGAACGTGGTTTCGAGCCGCACGGCAACGAGCTCGCCCCCGGCGCCATCGAGATGGCCCGCGAGCAGACCGGGGTCGAGCTGCACCACGGCGACCTGTCGACACTCGAGGGGGAGAACCTCTACGACGCCGTCACGATGTGGTGCGTCCTGGCGCACGTGCCGGATCCCGACGACCTGCTGGCGCAGATCCACCGGGTGCTGAAGCCCGGTGGTGTGCTCTTCCTGCAGACGCCTCGCTGGTCGGCGATGGACACGACGGCCCTCACGCTCGCCCGCCTGACGCGGGGCCGCAGCGTCCGGGTGCTCGACCGCAGGGTCAACGACTCCCACATGGTGCTGTACTCGCGTCGCGGTTTGACGGCGCAGGCCGAGCGCGCAGGGTTCGAGGTCGTCTCCGCCGAGCCGGTCGCCCGCTACAGCCTCAAGACCGACTCCTACCTGCGCTCGCTGGGCGTGCCCCGGCGCGCCGCCACGACGGCGGCCCGTGGGCTCGACCTGGCGGTCGATCGCAACCTGTTCTTCCGCAACATCCTCGACCTCTACGCGCGCAAGCCGCTGGCCTGAGGATCGGCTCGCCTGGGGCGCCTCGGCGGCCGCCGGGTCGACGACCCGTGTCGGTCAGGCGTGGTCGGGCTCGGCGAGGAACTCCACGATCTCGTGGTGACCGACCCGCTGGTCGAGCGGTGGCAGCTGCCGGTAGTCGCGGTAGAGCTGCGTGAGGTAGGCGTCGACGTCGTCGAAGATCGGGATGGTGGTCTGCTCGAACGGGACGCGGCGGAGCGGTCGGATCCACGCGTCGTCGACGATGTCCCGCTCGTACGGGTATCCACCGAACAGGCTGGCGTGCACAACGGGTTCCCGGCCCTCTCCCAGCCGCGTGTGCCACCGGGTCAGTGCCACGACGAACCGGCGCGGCAGCAGCCGGCCGACGCCCCGGACCACGGCCTGCGCGGCGAGCTCGGGCCGCGACGTGCCCCTCATGAACAGGTAGCCGACCTTGAGGTACATCAGCCGGAAGCCGACGTACCGGATCCGCTTCTGGACCAGGCGGCGCCAGCCCTTCTCCGCCTGCACGTCGAGGGGGAAGACGTCGATGAACACGCCCCCGTGCTGCGCGGAGTCCCACGTCATCTCGTCGACGCAGCGCGTGCCGTCCTTGCGGAGCTTGGCGAAGAAGTAACCCGCGTGGGGATCGGACTCGTGCGTCTGGAGCGTGTAGCCGTCGCCGACCACGGGGCCCGCGCGCTGCACCAGCTGGTCGTAGTCGTGGCGCAGCATGCCGACGTCGAGGTCGTCGTCCCACGGGATGAACCCGGCGTGCCTCACCGCCCCGAGCGCCGTGCCGTACACGGCGAAGTACTCGAGGTCGAGCTCGCGGCAGATCCGGTCGAACTCGAGCAGCAGCTCGACCTGGACCGAGCGCAGCTGCTCCACCTGCTCCTGGTCCAGGACGATCCGGGACGGCGTCCGGTCACGACGCTCGAGGTAGTCCGACGGCATGCGCGAGATCATAGGCGAGTCGACACCGCAGCTCGCGGTGACGGTCGGCGGTCGGGGGCGGCGCCGTGTGTGTACGCTGACCACCACCGACGACGCAGTCGTCGACGGCGTCGACGAGGTCAGGAGAGGTGGACGGCTCATGGGTGTGCGACAGCGCGTCTCGACGAGGCTGGCGAAGACGCTGCGGAACCGCAACGTCTCGATCACGCGCGAGTACGGTCACGACATGAGCCCGGAGACGGTGGACACGATCAAGTTCGTCCGGCCGTACACGATGACCACCACGGCGCGCATCGAGGCCGTCATCTCCGCCACCCGCCACGTCGTCAAGCACGACATCCCCGGCGACTTCGTCGAGTCGGGCGTGTGGATGGGCGGCAGCATCATGGCGGCGGCACGGACGCTCGTGGAGCTCGGCGCGACCGATCGCGACCTCTACCTGTACGACACCTTCGAGGGCCTTCCCGCCCCGGGCGAGCACGACCGCATCACCGGCTCCGACCAGGATCTCGCCGCGCTGTACGCCGAGGCGAACGCCGACGAGGACGCTGAGCCGTTCCTCAACGCACCGATCGACGTCGTCCGCGCCAACGTGGCACGGACCGGCTACCCGGTCGAGCGCATCCACCTGGTCCAGGGCCTGGTCGAGGACACGATCCCCGAGACGGCGCCCGAGACCATCGCGTTCCTGCGGCTCGACACCGACTGGTACAGCTCGACGCACGTCGAGATGGAGACGCTGTTCCCGCGCCTGTCCGCCGGCGGCATCATGATCATCGACGACTACGCGTACCTCGACGGCGTGCGGAAGGCGGTCGACGACCACCTGGCGTCCACCGGTCAGCCGATCTTCCTGCACCGCATCGACACCGCGGGCCGGCTCGTCGTCAAGCCCAGCCAGGGCTAGGCGACGCGCGGACCGTCCTCCGCCGCGAGCCGCTCCCGGGCCTCGCGAGCGGCGTTGCGCAGCATCCACCACCACACCCCGGCCTGCACGGGGAAGTAGAGGGCGAGTGCCAGGAAGAGTCCGTGTTCCTGGCCGAGGACGCCGCCGACGAGCGCCGCGACGGCGGCTCCCGCCGTCACGACCAGCCGCGCCGTCAGCGACTGTCGTCCGGCGCTGAGGGCACGCAACCCGATCGACACCCCGATCGAGAACAGCCCGGCCGCGCACACGAAGCACGCGAGGAACACCACGGGCTCGGCGGCGACCCAGGACTCGCCGAACACCGCCGTGCCCCACCGCCGCGGGACGACCAGCGTGACGGCTCCCGCCACGAGCGCGACCGGCGTGAGGAGGGCGGAGATCTGCAGGGCCCGCCGGCGCACGTGGTCCGGCCGCTCGCGATCGCGCGCCAGCAGCGTGACACCGACCGGCACGACGCCGCGACCGATGATCAGCAGCGGCGCGTAGACCGTCATGGCCACGCGGAAGGCCGCGACCGCGGTGAGGCCGGCGGTGAGGGACACCACGAGCGTCAGGGCGAACGACGCGAGCTGGTACACCATGTTGTCGACCAGGTAGAAGGGCCAGACCTCCTTGGTGTCGCGCAGCCATCGGCGCACCGACGAGGGCCGCCCGGGGCGGACCCGCAGCTGGAACAGGCCGAGCACGGCGGCACAGCAGCCCGTCGCGGCCCACCCGGCGCACACGGTCACGGCCGTGGGTTCCTGGGAGATCACCAGGGCGAGCACGGGAAGCTGTCCGAAGGCCCACACCGCGTCGTTGACGAGGGTGGCGCCGACCCTCCCCTGGACGATCAGGGCGCTGCGGACGAGGTCCTGCAGCACCAGCCCCGGCAGCGCGACGCTCGCGACGAGCAGGACGGGCCGCAGCGGGTCGCCCAGGAACGACGCCACCGTGGCGACGACGACCCCGAGCACCACCGCCCCTCCGAGGCACGTGGTGATGGCACCGGACGTGCCGGAGCGGACGCGGTCGGCCGACCGCCCCGAGAAGGTCGACATCAGCGGATCGCCGGCCAGGCCCCGTCCGACGAAGACGCTGAGCAGGTACACCTCGAAGGCGAACGCCACCGCCCCGAAGTCCCGGGCCGGCAGCGCGGAGGCGGCGACGACGAGGAAGAGGAAGGTCGAGCCGCTGGAGACGACCTGGTCGACGAGGCCCAGCACCACGGTGGTGCGCGCCGCGGTGGGGCGCGCGCCGCTCACGAGCCCAGCACCGATCGGTAGAGACGATCGATCGCAGCGACCCAGGCGCGCTCGCTGTACAGCTCGTCGAAGACGTCGCGGCAGTGCGACGAGAGTCCGGCGAACTGCTCGTCGGCCGCCGCGAGGTCGGCCGCGAGGTCGTCGCCGACGACGCGCCCGGTCCGGTCTCGCGCGACCAGGGTGCCCACGATGGACTGCGGCCACGACAGCACGGGCAGGCCCGCCGCCAACGCCTCGAGGTAGACCGTGGGCAGCCCCTCGGGCCACAGGCTCGAGAACACGAGTCCACGCGCCCTGCGCATCAGACCGACGACGTCGTCGTGCGCCCGCTGGCCCAGGAACTCGACGTCGGGGCCCGCGAGGGAGCGCGCCTCGTCCTCGTCCGGACCGGCGCCGACGACGACGAGTCGGCGCCCCGAGGGCCACCGACGCACCAGCTCGAGGATGCCCTTCTCGCGGGTGAGTCGGCCCACGAACAGCCAGAGGTCCTCGCGGTCCACCGGCGGCGCGGACGACGGGGCGACGAAGTTCGGCACCGTGACCATCCGCTCGGACGGCACCCCGTACGACGCGTAGGTGTCCCGCATCGCGTCGTTGAGCGTCACGATGCGATCGGCTCGGCGCAGGAGCCGGTCGTCGGCGAAGCGGGTGCCGAGGGCGACGGGGAGGGTCTGGACGCGGCTGCCCTTGAAGCAGCCGTGGCGCACGGACCGCCAGGTGGTGCCGCTGTCAGGACACTGCGTGCACTCCGCCCCGTCGCGGAACAGCAGCGTGCCGGGGCAGATCGGCCGGTAGTTGTGCAGCGTCACCACCAGCGGCAGGTCGAGGACGTCGACCCACCGGCTCCCCAGGTTGGGGAACAGGTTGTGCACGTGGACCACGTCCGGTCGCAGCGACGTGATCTCCTCCAGCGGGGAGTCACCGCGGCCCGTGGCCACCCGCAGTCCGGCGCGGAGCGGGTACGAGCGGTGCTGCTCGAGCTCGTCGGTCGAGCGGGACACCACGTGCACGTCGTGTCCGGCGGCCCGGAGCGCGGCGACCTGCAGGTCGACCACCACGTTCTCGCCGCTGGGCTGGCGACTGGAGAAGTAGCTGTGCACGACGACGATCCGCAGCGGGCCGCCGCCAGGTCCCGTCACGGGAGGTCGAGGTGCGGCTGAGTCCTCGCCCACTCCTCCGCGATCGCGGCGAGTCGTTCGCCGACGGCCCGGTGGAACTGCGGCGCGTAGTGGATCCCGTCGCTGAAGAGCTCGTCCCGCGTGAGCGGCTGCAGCTGCTCGATGAGGTCCCGCACCGGCAGCACACGGACGTTCTTGTGCGCGTTCTTCTCGGCCAGGGCGCGCAGGTTCTCGTCGAGCTCGAGGCGGCGCTGCTCCCACCCCGAGAACATCGCGTCGCGCGACGACGCGTTCTGGTGCGACCCCAGGAGCAGGATGAGCGGGCTGCCGACCCGAGACGTCATGTCGATGAGGGTCTGCGTGTCGACCAGGGCGCGGCGAGCAGCTGCCCGTCCGACGCGCCCTCCGGGCTTGTCGAGCCGGGCCTGGAGCTTGAGCACGAGCCTGGACAGGGCGCGGAAGATCTGCCGGCGGCGCTTGTAGTAGCCGAATCGGCCGACGCGCCGGTGCTCGGTGTTGGCTCGCCGCTCGATGAACGGCGGCTGCAGGATGTGCACCGTCTCCCAGAAGCCCGCCGAGATCACCACGACGTCCGGCGACCACTTCGCGACGAGCTCGTCCCAGTCGTCGAACATCTGCCGGGTCGGGCTGCCGAAGCCACCGCTCAGCCTGAACTCGACCGGCCGGCCGCCGGCGCGAAGGATCTGCTCGGCGACGCGCGGGAAGTGCATGTCGGTGCGAGGCCCTCCCATGCCGGACGACCAGAACACCGTGCTGGGACCATTGACGAGGATGCGCATCGGGAGCGGCAGGGGAGTGGACATCGGTCGAAGCGTAACCGGTCGGCGCCGCCGATGGTGGGAGTTCGTCCTGGCGTCGGACGCCGCCGCACCGACGAAGTACGATGCTGACGATCTCAGCTCCCGCCGACCCGAAACGAGAACCGATGCCCGGCATCTCACCGCTTGCCCGCCGGACGGCGCAGAAGATCTTCTTCGCCGGCGACCGGCTCGGAGTCCACGTCCTTCCGGTGCACTACTACACCCCCGTCGCCAGCAGGAAGCAGCTGCGCAGCACCGAGTCGCAGTGGCGGCACCGGCTGGATCCGCTGCCGTTCGCGTGGGACGTCGACGACCAGCTGGAGTGGACGCGAGCCCAGGTCGGCGAGTACCCGGCCGAGCTCCCCCTCGCCCGTCTCGACGACGGTCCGCGCGAGTTCCGCTACGGGCCGATCGAGGCCCAGTTCCTGCACGGCTGGATCCGGACCAACGCGCCGGCTCGCATCGTCGAGATCGGGAGCGGCAGCTCGACCGAGATCATGTCCCGCGCCGTGGAGCTCAACGTCGCGGAAGGCCGCCAGGCCACCCGGATCACCGCGTGCGACCCGTACACCGCCGACTGGGTGTCGGAGCTCCCCCACGTGACGGCGCGCAAGGTGGGCGGGCTCGAGCTGACCGACGAGGTCCTCAGCCTGGGCGCCGGCGACCTGCTGTTCATCGACTCGACCCACGTCGTGCGCACCGGGTCCGAGCTCGCCCACATCTACCTGAACCTCCTGCCGCGACTGGCCCCGGGCGTCGTGATCCACATCCACGACATCTACCTGCCCTACCTGTACGCCCCCGACATCTACGAGTCGATGTTCGACTGGCAGGAGACCACGCTGGTCGCGGCGCTGCTGGCCGGAAACTCCGACCTCCGCGTCACGAGCTGCCAGTCGGCGCTGTTCCACGACCGACCCAAGGAGCTCGCCGAGATCTTCCCGGAGTTCGTCCCGCGCCCCGTGCGCGACGGGGTGTCGACCGGGGCGAGCGGGCACCTGCCGGCGTCGTTGTGGCTGGAGCGCTCGTCCAGCTGACGCGCCCGGCAGTGCTCGACGGTCAGGAGCGCGGCGCGAGCGGCGACAGCTCGGCACCGCGCGTGTAGGCGGTCGCGGCGTGCAGCAGCCAGGCGTGGAGCGCCTCCTGCGTGCTGCTCGAGCGGTAGTCGTCGAGGAGCGCGTGGTAGGCGCCGGCCTGCGCCGCGTGCCCTGCCTCGGGGATCGTGACCGACGCTGGATCGACGCCCGACTCGACCAGGACCAGTCGCTCGGCGGCCCGCGCCACGACGTCGTTGTGGGACTCGAAGGCCGCGGCGGCGACGATCTCCGCGTGGACGACCGCGGCGACGACGAGACCCGGGGCAGCGGTACCCGCCGCAAGTCGCCGCGCCAGGTCCTGCAGCCGCGCCACCCCGTCGGCGTCGACCGGTCGACCGAGCTGCTCGGCCGGGACGGAGTCCGCCGCCGCGAGCGCGTGCAGCCGGGCGATCGCCTGCACCGGGGAGTGACGCCACTGACGCAGCAGGCCGAGCAGCTCGCCGGAGACCCGTAGAGCACCCCGCGCCACGGGCCCGCCGCCGCCGGAGGCCAGGACGTCGGGGTCCACGCCCTCCCCGGCCAGCCCCGCCGACGCCGCCGCGCCGAGCAGCAGCGACCTCGCGGTGTCCTCCGGAGTGGATCGCCGGAGACCACGGTCGCGCAGCACCGCGTCGATGCCGTCGCGGGCCGCCCTCACGGCCGACGGGACGCCCTCGAGGCGGGCCGAGACGGCGAAGAGGTCCGACGGGTCCGACACGAGATGGAGCGTACCGACTGGCCACTTCGATCGTTGGTCCGGTCGTCGGCGCCGTGAGCCGTGGGGACGGCGCGTCCGCGCGTGTCCTAGGGTTCTGCACAAGCGTCCTCGCGCGACCGACGTCAACTCCCTGGATACGAAGAGAAGGTGATTCGGCCATGACTGTGGTCGTGACTGGTGCTGGTGGCTTCATCGGCGGACATCTCGTGGCCGACCTGCTCGGACAGGGCAAGACGGTCCGCGCGGTCGACGTCAAGCCGATCGACGAGTGGTACCAGGTGCACGACGCGGCGGAGAGCGTCGTCGGCGACTGCTCCGACATGCGCCAGGCACACGCCTTCGCCGAGGGCAGCGAGGAGATCTACAACCTCGCGGCCGACATGGGCGGCATGGGCTTCATCGAGAACAACAAGGCCGAGTGCATGCTCTCGGTGCTGACCAGCACCAACATGCTCGTCGCCGCTCGCGACGCCGGCACGCGGCGTTTCTTCTACAGCAGCTCGGCCTGCGTCTACGCCGGCGACAAGCAGACCGACCCGAACGTCACCGCGCTCAAGGAGTCCGACGCCTACCCCGCCGACCCCGGCGGGCCTGACGGCCGCTCTGGCGGCCGCCGTCGCCAATCCCACCCTCGGCAGTTTGGGCGGTCGCGTCACCGATGCCGTGACCGGACAGCAGGTTTGGGAGCAGCGCGCCGATGCGCAGATGCAGCC
>JALRKU010000248.1 GCA_023254755.1 Aeromicrobium sp.
GATCGACCTGGAGTCGGCGCGCGAGCTGCCCTGCCACACCGGACTGGTGCTGCTGTCGGACAAGGGCAGCGGCCTCGGCCGGGTCACCGCCGACAAGCAGGTGCAGCTGATCCGGGGCGACCGCGACGCGTTCGGCATCCACGGCCGCTCGGCCGAGCAGCGGGTCGCGCTCGACCTGCTGCTCGACCCCGACGTCGGCATCGTGTCGCTCGGCGGCCGCGCCGGCACCGGCAAGTCCGCCATGGCGATCTGCGCCGGTCTCGAGGCGGTCATGGAGCGCCAGCAGCACAAGAAGGTCGTGGTGTTCCGGCCGCTGTACGCCGTCGGCGGCCAGGAGCTGGGCTATCTGCCGGGCAGCGAGTCCGAGAAGATGGGGCCCTGGGCCCAGGCGGTCTTCGACACCCTCGGTGCCATGACCAGCCAGGCCGTCATCGACGAGATCGTCGACCGGCAGATGCTCGAGGTCCTGCCGCTGACGCACATCCGCGGTCGCTCGCTGCACGACGCGTTCGTCATCGTCGACGAGGCGCAGTCGCTGGAGCGCAACGTGCTGCTGACGGTGCTGTCGCGCATCGGCGCGAACTCCAAGGTGGTCCTGACCCACGACGTCGCGCAGCGCGACAACCTGCGGGTCGGACGCCACGACGGCGTCGTCGCGGTCGTGGAGAAGCTCAAGGGGCATCCGCTCTTCGCCCACGTCACGCTGACCCGCTCGGAGCGGTCGCCCGTCGCCGCGCTGGTCACCGAGATGCTGGAGGATGTCGTCATCTGACCTCCTGCCCTGTGGCAGTCTGGCCCGGTGAGTCGTGGAGGGAGAGTCGCGCGCACGGCGCTGACCACGGTCGCGCTCGTCCTGGTGGCGTCGGCGTGCGGCTCCTCCTCGTCCGACGACCCGTCGGTCGTGCGCTGGTACGTCGCGGCGGGCGACGTCGGGTCGACGGCGCTCGCCGAGACCTGCGAGCCGAGCCTCGGCGAGGACCTGAGCCTCGAGGTCGTCGAGCTGCCGGCCGACCCCGACGCGCTGCACACGACGCTGGTCCGCCGGCTCGACGCCGACCCGTCGTCGGTCGACCTCATGACGCTCGACGGAGCCCTGGTGCCCGAGCTCGGGACCGCCGGCTTCCTCGCCCCCGTCCCGTCCGCGGCGCGCACGGCGCTCGCCGACGGCGTGCTCCCGCAGGCCCTCGAGCAGACGGTGGTCGACGACCGCATGGTCGCGGCGCCCTGGCTGTTCGACCCGCAGCTGTTGTGGTTCCGCAACGTCACGGCCGAGCGGGCCGGCCTCGACGTCACGAAGCCGATCGCGTGGGCCGACCTGATCTCGGGCGCACGGCGCCTCGGTGTCTCGGTGCAGATGACCGACGACCTGGGCTCCGGGCTGGTCGACTGGGTGTCGGCGCTGGTCGCCTCGAGCGGCGGCACCCTGCTCCAGGGAGCCGGTCCGGACGCGAAGGTGGGCCTGGGCGGCGCACCGGGTCGCCAGGCAGCGGCGCTCGTGCAGCAGGTCGCCGAGTCCGGCGTCGGCCCCGGGCCCGACGCGGCCGCGGTCGAGGCCTTCGCCGGGATCGACGGGGGCTTCCTGCTGGCTCCGGGCACCGCCTACACCGATCCGTCGCTGACGGCCCTGCAGCCCGAGCTCGGCGTCGTCCAGTACCCCCGCGTCGGCGAGACCGAGGCCGTCCCACCGGCGCGCGGCACGGTGCTCGCCGTGTCGGCCGGGTCCCGGCACCGGTCCGAGGTGTTCGACCTGGTCCAGTGCCTGGCCGCCGACGAGACCGTCGCGTCGATCGTGCTGTCCACCGGCCACGCGCCGGCCCGTCCCGCCGTCCTGGCCGACCGATCGGTCCGCAGTGCGCTGCCGTTCGCCCGCACCCTGGCCGCGGCGCAGAAGGCGGCCCGACCGGCGCCGGTCACGCCCTACTGGACCGCCGTGCGTCGCGCCGTCGTCGACACCTGGTCGCCGATCTCCGGCGTCACGACCGACCGCACGCCGACCGACTCGCAGGCAGCCGTGCGCGCCGCGCTGAGGGGTGAGCTGCCGTGACCGCCCGCCGTTCAGGTCTGCGGCGGCTCGGCTGGCTGCTGCCCGCCGTGGTCGTGCTGGTGCTCGTCACCGTCGTTCCTCTCGGCCGCGTGGTCTGGACGTCGTTGCACCGCTCGTCGCCCACCACCGGCTCCGAGCTGGTCGGGCTCGACAACTACACCCACCTGGTCGCGAGCCGCGAGTGGTGGCTGGCCGTGGCGACCAGCCTGGTGCTGGTCGCCGGGGTCGTGCTCGTGCAGCTGGCGCTCGGCCTGGTCTTCGGCGCGGCGCTCCACCGGGTCGGCGTCGTCTGGCCGGTCGCGCGGGTCGTCGTGCTGGTGCCGCTGGTCCTGCTGTCCGTCGTCAGCGTCGTGACGTGGCGCGACGCGGTCAACGGCGGCTTCCTGACGTCGTGGTTCGACCTCGGTGAGGCGGGGCCGTTCGCCCAGCTCGTCGCCGTCACGGTCGGCGAGACGTGGCGGGGCACCGGCATGGTCACCGCCGTCGTCGCGCTCTCGCTCGCGCAGGTGACGGCGTCGCTGTCCGCCTCGGCCGTCGCCGACGGTGCCACCGGCCTGCAGCGCTGGCGCCGGGTCGTGCTGCCCTCGATCGGTCCGGCCGTGGCCGGCGTCGCGGCGTTCCGCGTCCTCGACACCTACCGGGTCCTCGACGGCCCCCTGCTCACCGACGACCCGTCGGCCCGGCTGCAGACCGCTCCGTTGCTGACCTGGACGACGCAGTTCACCGCCCTCGAGCTGGGACTCGGCGCCGCCATGTCCGTGCTCGTCGTGATCGGCGCGGCGGTGCTGGCGGCGATCGTGGTGCCGCTGTTCCGGGTGAGGAGGCTGCTGTGAACGTCGCCTCGCACCCCTCGATCCGCTCGCGCCTCGCGGCGTCGGTCGTGGCGTTCCTTCTCGGCTTCGCGATGGCCAACGTCGGACTGATCGTGGTGCCGCGGCCCGACACGTGGCTGTGGCTCGCCGCCGCGATCGTCCTCATGGTCACCGGCGTCGTCGGCGTGCTGGTCGCCGACACGCGCCGCGACGTCTCCCTCTGGGCGGTCCTGGGCGTCGAGCTGCTCACCCTCTTCACGCTCGCCCCGCTGCTGTGGGTCCTCAGCACCGCCACCGTCGCCGAGGGCTCGCGCCGCACGACGCTGTGGCCGGGCGACGCGACGTGGTCGGCGTTCGGCGAGGTGTGGGACGCCGGTCCGGTGCGGACGGCGATGGGCACGTCGTTGCTGGTCGCGGGACTCGCCACCGTCGTGGCGATGCTCGTCGCCGCTCCCGCGGCCCACGCACTGATGCACCGCGACGCGCCGGGCCGACGGTGGTGGTACGTCGCGTTCGTGGCGGCCCTCGTGCTGCCGACCTTCGTCCTGGGCGCGCCGGCCGCGGCACAGCTGCTGGCGCTCGACCTCGCCACGTCCCGCCTGGCCATGGCCGTCCCCACGCTGGCGGTCGCGCTGCCGATCGCCGTCTGGCTCACGGTCCGCGTGCTCCGTCGAGCACCGTGGTCGTTGTACGACGCGGTCCGCGCCGACGGCGCCTCGGTGGGTCAGCGGCTGAGGCACTTCGCGGTGCCCCACCTGGCGCTCGACCTGGGACTCGTCACGATCCTCGTGTTCTTCTGGACGTCGGCCGACGTCGCTCTCGGTGCCGCGATGGCGCCCACCGACGACCAGCGCACCCTGCCCGCGACCCTGCTCGCGCTGGGGGCCGACCCGGAGTCGTCCCGCCTGGTCGCCGCCGCCGGCCTGTGGTGGCTCCTGCCGCTCGTCCTCGTCGCCACGGTGTTCTCGCGCCGCCTCGTCTCGCTGCTCGGAAGATAGGTTGGGCCCTGCCATGTCCTCGATCGACGTCCGAGACGTCTCCCTGGTCCGCGGGGGACGCACGCTCCTGGAGAGCGTGTCCCTGTCGGTCCCCGAAGCCGAGACCCTGGCGATCGTCGGGCCGCCCGGGGCCGGCAAGAGCCTGCTGCTGCAGGTCATCGTGGGCCTGGTCGAGCCGACGGGCGGTGAGGTGGTGCTCGACGAGCGGGTCGTCACCGGCGAGTCGCCCCGCAAGCGCGACCTGTCGATGATGTTCCAGGACTACGCCCTGCACCCGCAGCGCGACGTCTACGACAACCTCGCGTTCGCCGCGACGCTGCGCAAGGGGCGCGACAAGAGCGCGCTCGCCGAGCGCATCGACGCCGTCGCCGGGCTGCTGGCGCTCTCCGACGTGCAGGGTGCGCGGCCCGCGGACCTGGACGAGGCGCGCAAGCAGCGCGTCGCTGCCGGCCGGGCACTGGTGCGCGACGCCGCCGGCTACCTGCTCGACGAGCCGTTCGCGGCGCAGTCCGACCGGCTCCGCCCGCACGTCCGCTCGGTCGTGCTGCAGTGGCAGCGCGAGCAGGCCCGCACCACGATCCTCACCACGTCCGACGTCGACGAGGCCCTCGCGTCGGCCGACCGGGTGGCCGTGATGCACCAGGGCTTCGTGCACCAGGTCGGCACGCCGCGCGAGCTGTACGAGCGGCCCGCCGACATGTTCGTCGCGGGCTACCTGGGCAATCCGCCCATGAACCTCATCCCCGGTTTCCCCGAGGGCGAGGGCGTCACCACCCCGCTCGGCACGCTGCCGCTCGACGCGGTCCAGCGCGCGGTCGTCGAGGGCCGCGAGGTCGTCGTCGTGGGCGTGCGACCCGAGCACCTGAGCGAGTCGACCTACGGCGCCGCCTTCGCGTTCCACGCCGACGTCGACGACCTGGAGTGGCGGGGCCGCAGCCAGTTCGCCTACCTCGGCTACGAGATCGCGCCGGCGGTCGAGGAGGTGCTCGCCGAGGTCGAGGACCTAGTCGACTTCGACCTGTTCCAGAGCTTCGTGATGGCCGAGCTGCCGTCGGACCGCACGCTCGAGCGCGGGGCGCGCATCACGCTGGGCGCTGCGCCGCAGCACGTGCACCTGTTCGACCCCGTCACGGGCGAGAACCTCTCGGCTTGAGCTCCTCGCGCGTCGTCGGGGCGGCCCTCGGTCTGCTGGGCGCCGCGGCGTACGCGGTGCTCACGCTGCTGCGGTTCCACCAGTACCGCCTGTCGTCGTGGGACAACGCGATCTTCGAGCAGGCGATCGCCGGCTACGCGCGACTCGACGCGCCGATCGTCGACGTGAAGGCCCCCGGCTTCCACATCCTCGGCGACCACTTCTCGCCGATCGACGCGATCGTCGCGCCGTTCTACCGGGTGTGGCCCTCCGCGCAGACGGTGCTGCTGGCCCAGGTGCTGCTGATCGGCGTGTCGATCGCCGTCGTGGCGTCGCTCGCGGCCAGGGTGCTCGGCACCTGGTGGGGCGTCACGATCGGCACGCTGTACGCCGTGTCGTTCGGTCTGCAGTCGGCGGTCGAGTCGGACTTCCACGAGGTGGCGTTCGCCGCGCCCCTGCTGACTCTCGCCGGAGCCGCCTACGTCGAGCGACGTCCGACCGCCGTGGTGCTCTGGGCGGCCCCGCTGGTGCTGGTCAAGGAGGACCTGGGCGTCACGGTCGCCGCGATCGGCGCAGTCCTGTGGTTGACCGGCGAGCGGCGCCGCGGACTCTGGCTCGGGGTCGGGGGACTCGTCGCGACGGTGCTGACGGTCGCGGTGCTCATCCCGGCGTTCGCGAGCGACGGGGCCTACCCGTACACCTCGGCGCTCGGCGGCGACCGCGGACTGCTCGCGACGCTGCTCGACGACCCGGGCACCAAGCTCGGTACCGTCGCCCTCACCGTCGGTGTCACGGGCCTGGCCGCGCTGCTGTCACCGTGGGTCCTGGTCGCGCTGCCGACGTTCGCGTGGCGATTCGCGGGGGACAACGCGTCCTACTGGGGCACCGACTGGCACTACTCGCTGGTGCTGATGCCCATCGTGTTCGTCGCGATGGTCGACGCGATCCAGCGCTTCGACCGCGCGCGCTGGCTCGTGCCGGCCGCCGTGGTGGTCTCCGCGTGGACGCTCGTGGGGTCGCCCCTGGCCGGCCTGCTCGACGACGCGACGTGGCAGGACCCGCCGCGGGCCGCTGCCGCGCGCGAGGTCGTGGCCGCGGTGCCCGAGGGGGCCTCGGTCGAGACCGACATCGGTCTCCTGACGCACCTCGTGACGGGCCGCGAGGCCTACTGGACGGGCACGATCGGCCTCGGTGACCGGTCCGTCACGCCCGACTACGTCGCGTTCGACGTCGCGTCGGGCCTGGGCTCGCCGGCCGACGTCCTCGGCTACGCCGAGGACACCTACGGCGGCACCTGGACGACCGTGGTCGACCGCGACGGCTACGTGCTCGTGCGCCGCGGTCGACCCTAGGTGGTGCGACGGTCGATCAGGGGTGCGTCATCGACATGACGTCGAGGGCCGCGTCGAGGTCGGCCTCGGTGAGGTCGCCGCGCTCGACGTAGCCCTCCTCGAGCACGACCTCGCGGATCGTCTTGCGCTCCTTGACCGACTTCTTCGCGACAGCCGCCGCGTTCTCGTACCCGATGTGGCGGTTCAGCGGGGTGACGATCGACGGGCTCGACTCGGCGAGCTCGCGGCAGCGCTCCTCGTTGGCGGTGATGCCGTCGATGCACCGATCGGCCAGCGTGCGCGACGCGTTCGCGAGCAGGCGGATCGACTCCAGCACGTTGCGACCGATGACCGGCAGCATCACGTTGAGCTCGAAGTTGCCCGAGGCCCCGCTGTAGACGATCGTCGCGTCGTTGCCGATGACCTGGGCGGCGACCATCAAGGTCGCCTCGGGCAGCACGGGGTTGACCTTGCCGGGCATGATGCTCGATCCCGGCTGCAGGTCGGGGAGGTTGATCTCGCCGAGGCCGGCCCGCGGGCCCGAGCCCATCCAGCGCAGGTCGTTGCAGATCTTGGTGAGGCTGACGGCGATGGTGCGCAGCGAGCCCGAGAGCTCGACGATGCCGTCGCGCGCGCCTTGGGCCTCGAAGTGGTCGGTCGCCTCGGTGATCGGCAGGCCCGTGGCCTCGGCGAGCAGCTCGATGACACGCTGCGGGAAGCCGACCGGCGTGTTGATGCCGGTGCCGACGGCGGTGCCGCCCAGCGGGACCTCGGCCGCTGCGGGCACGGTGCGCTCGACGCGGGCGAGGCCCTTGCGGATCTGCGCGGCGTAGCCCGCGAACTCCTGTCCGAGGGTGACCGGCGTGGCGTCCATCAGGTGGGTGCGCCCGCTCTTGACGACGTGGGCCAGCTCGGCGGACTTGGCCTCGAGGCTCTTGGCGAGGTGGTCGAGGGCCGGGACGAGCTCGTTCAGGGCCGACGCGGTCGCCGCGACGTGGATCGACGTGGGGAAGACGTCGTTGGAGGACTGGCTGGCGTTGACGTGGTCGTTGGGGTGCACGTCCTTGCCGAGGCGGCGGGTCGCGAGCGTCGCGATGACCTCGTTGGTGTTCATGTTCGACGAGGTGCCCGACCCGGTCTGGAAAACGTCGATCGGGAAGTGCGCGTCGTGCTGACCCGTGGCGACCTCCTCGGCCGCCGCGACGATGGCGTCGGCCACGTCCTGGTCGAGGATGCCGAGCTCGGCGTTGGCCTTGGCGCACGCGGCCTTGATCTGGGCGAGGGCGCGGATCTGCGCCGACTCGATGGGGGTGCCGGAGATGGGGAAGTTCTCGACGGCACGCTGCGTCTGTGCGCGGTAGAGGGCGTCGGCGGGAACCTTGACCTCGCCCATGGTGTCGTGCTCGATGCGGAATTCGGTCATGCCGGGCACTCTAGCGAGGCGTCACGGCAGGGTGACGAGCAGCGTCGCGACGAACGTGGTGGCGCAGATCGCGGTGCGAAGGGCGTGCGAGCGGTTCCACGGACGTTCGAACGCCGCGCGATCGCCGTCGGCCGCCAGAGCGTCGTTCAGGGGCACGTTGACCGCCGCCGTCAGCACGACTGCCAGCACCGCCGTGCCCGCAGCGACGAGCGTCTCGGGTCCGCGGTCCCAGGCCAGCAGGGCGCAGCAGGCGACCGGGGTACCGAGGAACAGCAGCAGGAACACCGGATTGACGATCGCCTCGTTGATGCGGTTCATGGCGTCGGTGAAGGCGGTGTCGTCGAGCCGCCGCAGCGCTGGCATGACGGCGACGACGAAGCCGAGGTACAGGCCCGACAGCAACCCGCTCAGCACGCGGGCCGTGACGAGCACGACGTCCTGGACCTCGGGCTGGAACGCGGGCACGGCACCATCCTGGCCGATCCGACGCGGGCGCGGGTCGGCTCAGCGTTGGGGGATCGACCCGGTGAGCACCCAGTAGCTCTCGGCACGGCCCTGGAGGTTCACGGGGATGGCGGTCGCCGTGACGGTCGCGAAGTGGTCGGCGAGGTTCGAGCGGACGGCGGCGCTGTCGGCCATCGACCAGATCGCGAGGTGACCGGTCGGACGCAGACGCGCGGCGCAGACCCCGACGAAGTCCGCGCCGTACAGGGTGGCGTTGCGGTCGTGGACCAGGAAGTCGGGCCCGTTGTCGACGTCGAGCAGGATCGCGTCGAGCGACCCGGTCGCCGTGCCGGTCACGACGTCCAGGACGTCCCCGACCACGACCGTCAGGCGCGGGTCGTCCGGCAGATCGACGGCCTCGACGACCTCGTGGTGCAGCTCGGCGACCACGACCGAGGCGACGTCGCGCGCGAGCAGCTCGCGGGCCGTGAAGCCGAGGCCGAGTCCGCCGACCAGCACGTCGCGGGCACCGAGGTCGACCACGTGCGACGCGAGGAAGCGCTCCGACGACGTCTCGACGTCGTCCATCACGAACACGCCGTTGACGCGCAGCTCGTGGCTGCCGTCGTCACGGACCCGCAGCACGACCTCGTCGTCCGGACCGTGCTGCATCAGAAGGCGCTGATCGAGCGGGGCGCGCGCTGCGGACGGCTCAGGGCGCGGATGACGTTGACCGTGCCGTGTCGCTCGATCGACAGTGACGAGAGCAGATCGACGACCCGGACGGTCACGGTGTAGGGGAAGGGTGGCGCCTCGACCTGCACGCTGCTCGCGAGGCCGTCGCTGTGGACCAGGACCTCCATGGAGCGGGTCACGAGGAAGTCCTCGGTCGCCAGGTTCCACCCCTGCCACGGGATGTGGACCCAGTCCGGGTCGCGACGCCGGTCGATGAGACCGGGCAACCGGGCCAGCGCCGCAGCCGACTGCGCCAGCACGGAGATGGGTCCGACCTCGGCCCGTCGATTGTCGTCCGTGCGGATGCTCACGTTGGCCGGGTCGTCGTGCGCCGACGAGGTCCACTCGGCCCGCTCGTAGTGCTCGAGCAGACCGATGGGCGGATCCAGCGGGGGTGGGGCGATCAGGGCCCGCACCGTGTGCGCGGCCTGTCGCAGCAGGTGCACCGTGAGGCCACCGACGGACAGGTCCTGACAGGCGCTCTCGTCGTCCCAGCGGGCCGCGACCTCGGGGCGCCCCGCCAGGCTGTGGGCGAGCAGGAACGCCTCGACCACCCCACCCCGATCGATCGATGCCACGGGGGCTAGCAAACCACACGGGACTAGGCTCGACCCGTGGCGTCACGGGCAGAGGTGGAGTGCTGGCTCACCGACATGGACGGCGTGCTGGTGCACGAGAACCATCCGCTGCCGGGCGCGTCCGAGCTGATCCAGCAGTGGACCGACGACGGCACCGAGTTCCTCGTGCTCACCAACAACTCGATCTTCACGCCCCGCGACCTGGCCGCCCGACTGCGGGCGTCGGGGCTCGACGTCCCCGAGGACCGCATCTGGACCAGCGCCCTCGCGACCGCGGACTTCTGCGCGTCGCAGATCCCTGGTGGCTCGGCGTTCGTCATCGGCGAGGCCGGAATGACGACGGCGCTGCACGAGGCCGGCTTCGTGATGACCGAGACCGATCCGGACTACGTGGTCGTCGGGGAGACGCGCAACTACTCCTTCGAGGCGATCACCAAGGCGATCCGGCTGATCGACACGGGTGCGCGGTTCATCGCGACGAACCCCGATCCGACGGGCCCGAGCGTCGACGGACCGCTCCCCGCGACCGGCGCGATCTCGGCCCTGATCACCAAGGCGACCGGCAAGGATCCGTACGTCGTCGGCAAGCCGAATCCGATGATGTTCCGTTCCGCGATGAACAAGATCGGCGCGCACAGCGAGAACACCGGCATGATCGGCGACCGGATGGACACCGACATCGTCGCCGGCATCGAGGCAGGTCTGCACACGGTGCTCGTGCTGACCGGCATCAGCGACCAGCGCGAGATCGAGCGCTACCCGTTCCGCCCCGCCGAGGTGCTCGACGGGGTGCACCAGCTGGTGCGTCCCTAGGCGGGATGCAGGGCGACCTCGGTCGCCTTCACCGCCAGCACGACCTCGACGCCGGGAGCGAGGGCCAGATCGGCCACGGCGCTGGGCGTCACGTCGGCCGCCACGAGGTCGGTGCGGACCCGGATGCGGTCGCCCAGCGGTTCGAGCGAGCGGACGGTGGCGGGCCAGGTGTTGCGGGGGCTGCCGCCGGGGGCGCGCAGGTGGACCGCGACGGCGGCGGGGGAGAACACGGCGACCGCTGCGGCACCCTCGGGGATCGGTTCCGACGACTCGCCGACCACGACGAGCGACGCCTGCACCGCGCCGTCGTGGAAGAGTCCCCGTACGAGGTTGAGTCCTGCGACGCGGGCCCCGAACGCGCTCCGGGGGCGAGCGAGGACGTCCGTGGTCGGTCCGGCCTCGACCAGTCGTCCGTCCTCGACCACGACGACGCGGTCGGCGAGCGAGAGGGCGTCGAGCACGTCGTGCGTGACGACGACCGCCGTGCGGTCGGCGAGGACGTCGCGCAGCAGGTGCCGGATCTCCGGGACGACCGTGACGTCGAGGGCGGCGATCGGCTCGTCGAGGAGCAGGACCTCGGGTTCGGCAGCCAGCGCCCGGGCGATCGCGACGCGCTGGGCCTGCCCGCCCGACAGCGAGGCCGGTCGGCGGTCGGCGAGGTCGGCCAGACCGACGCGCTCGAGCCACGTGCGGGCGACCTCGCGGCTGCGGCGTCGGCCGGCCCCGCTGCTGCGCGGGCCGAAGGCCACGTTGTCGAGCACCGACAGATGGGGGAGCAGCAGCGGATCCTGGGCGAGCAGACCGACGCCGCGGCGGTGGGTCGGCACGGTGGTCACGTCGCGGCCGCCGACGACCACCCGGCCCGGGTCGGCAGGGACCACCCCCGCAGCGACCTCGAGCACCGTGGACTTGCCCGCACCGTTGGGACCCATGACCGCGACCGTCTCACCCGCCGGCACGGTCAGCTCGAGCTCGACGTCCCGCGCCTCGACGCGCAGCGTGATCGACAGGCTCACAGCGCACCCCCACGAGGACGCCGGACGAGGGCGATGACGACGACCGCGACGACGACGAGCACCAGCGACAGGGCGACGGCTGCGTCGGGGTCGGTCTCGCGCTGCAGGTAGATCTCGAGGGGGAGCGTGCGGGTCGTGCCCTGCAGACTGCCGGCGAACGTCAAGGTGGCGCCGAACTCCCCGAGGGCGCGCGCGAACGACAGGATCGTGGCGGAGGCGAGCCCGGGCAGGACGAGCGGCAGCGTGACGCGCCGCAGCACGGTCGTCGGGCCCGCCCCGAGGGTCGCAGCGACCGTCTCGTGCCGCGGGTCGGCGGAACGCAGCGTGCCCTCCAGGCTCAGGACGAGGAACGGCAGCGCCACGAACGTCTGCGCCAGCACCACGGCCGTCGTCGAGAAGGCGATCTGCACGCCGAGGGCCTCGAACGTGCCGCCGAGCAGGCCCCGCCGGCCGAACGTGTACAGCAGCGCGATGCCACCGACGACGGGCGGCAGGACGAGGGGCAGCAGCACCAGCGAGCGCAGGACCGTCTGCCCCGGGAACTCGGTGCGGGCGAGCACCAACGCCATCGGCACGCCCAGCACGACGCACGCGAGGGTCGCGGCAGCCGACGTGCGCAGGCTCAGCACCAGCGCCTCGCGCGACGAGTCCGACGAGACGAGCGTCCAGAAGTCCGCCCAGTCGACCCGACCGATCATGGCCGCGAGCGGGAGCAGCACCAGCAGCGCACCGAGCGCGGCGGGTGCCAGCACCCAGCGCGGAAGCGTCACGACGGCGGTGCCCCGAACCCCGCGTCGGCGAGCACCGCCTGACCGGTCGGGTCGGTCACCAGGTCCACGAACTTCTGCGCGAGACCGGCCTGGGGCGAGTCGGCGACCGTCGCGATCGGGTAGGTGTTGACGACCTGGGAGGACTCGGGGAGCTCGACGCCGCGAACGGCGTCGCCGGCGGAGCGGACGTCGGTGACGTAGACCAGGCCCGCGTCGGCCTCGCCGGAGATCACCTTGTTGAGCACGTCGGTCACCGACTGCTCCTCGCTGACCGGTCGGAGGTCGACCCCCGCCGCCTTCTCGAGCGCCACGGTCGCGCTGCCGCACGGCACGGCGGGCGCGCACACGACGACCTGGGTGCCGGGCCGCGCGAGGTCCTGCAGCGACGTGACTCCGGCGGGGTCGTCCGGCGGGGTCGCGATCTGCAGCACGTTGGTCGCGAAGTCGACCGGGTCGACGACGAGGTCGCCGGCCTGGTCCATGGTCGTGGTGTCGGCCGCAGCGAGGACGTCGGCCGGCGCCCCGTTCTGGATCTGAGCCACCAGGTCGGAGCTGCCGGCGAAGCTGAGCTCGACGGTCACTCCCGGGTGGTCGTTCTCGAACTGGTCCGCCAGCTCGGTGAAGGTGCCCTTGAGCGACGCGGCGGCGAACACCGTCAGCGTCTCGTCGTCAGGATCCGACGAGCAGCCTGCCAGCACCAGCAGCAGGGCGGCGGCGACGGACGCGGTCCGGAGCATCACGCCTCCAGGGTCTCGACGACGACGGTGGTGGACTTCACGACGGCGGCCGCGATCGACCCGGGCTCGAGGCCGAGCTCGTCGACCGCCTCGCTGCTCATGAGCGAGACGACGCGGAACGGGCCGCACTGCAGCTCGACCTGGGCCATCACGCCGTCGGCCTTGACCGACGTCACCAGACCCACGAATCGGTTGCGGGCCGAGGTGCGCGGGTGCTCGCGATCGGGCGGGGCTGCGGCGACGGCCCTCAGGTGGTCGGCGAGGTCGCGCCCCGACACCGTCAGCCGGCCGGACGCGTCGGGAGTGCCGTCGAGCTCGCCCGACTGCACGAGGCGTCGGACCGTGTCGTCGCTGACCCCGAGGAATCGAGCAGCGTCGGAGATCCTGATCTGCGGCATGAGAGGACGCTATCAGGCGCAGATGCGGAACGCAGCGCGGAACGCGGTGTGGTCCACCCCACCCGGCATCTAGTTGCACGCGACAACCACATGACATAAAGTTGACGCAGTCAACCAAAGTGCCCCAGCAGTGAATCGAGTCGCGTTGTCCTCCAGCACCCCCACGGCCGAGCAGTCCGGCCAGATGTCGCACCGCGAGGTGCTCGAGGCCCTCAGCGGCCTCCTTCTCGCGATGTTCGTCGCGATGCTCTCGAGCACCGTCGTCACCAACGCCCTCCCGCGCATCGTCACCGACCTCCACGGCAGCCAGACCGGCTACACGTGGGTCGTCGTGGCGACCCTGCTGGCCATGACGGCGACCACCCCGATCTGGGGCAAGCTCGCGGACCTGTTCAGCAAGAAGCTGCTGGTCCAGACCGCCCTGGTGATCTACACGATCGGATCGCTGGTGGCCGCGTTCGCGCCGAGCATGGGCGTCCTGATCGGTGCCCGGGTCATCCAGGGACTCGGGGTCGGTGGGCTGACCGCCCTGGTCCAGGTCGTCATCGCCTCGATGGTCCCGCCGCGCGAGCGTGGTCGGTACTCCGGCTACATCGGGGCCGTGTTCGCGGTCGCGACGGTCAGCGGCCCCCTCATCGGCGGTGTCATCGTCGACAGCCCGCTCGGCTGGCGCGGGTGCTTCTTCGTCGGGGTGCCGTTCGCGGCTGCCGCGTTCGTCGTGCTCCAGCGACGCCTGCACCTGCCGGTGGTGCGTCGCGAGACGTCGGTCGACTACCTCGGTGCCGGCCTCATCGTCGGCGGCGTCAGCGCGCTGCTCATCTGGGTCTCGCTGGCCGGATCGGACTTCGCGTGGGCCTCCACGACGTCGTACCTGCTCGTCGCCCTCGGTGCGGTGCTGATCCTCGCCGCGGTCCTCGTCGAGGCCAAGGTCGCGACCGAGCCCGTCATCCCGCTGCGGCTCTTCCGTGACCGCACCACGAGCCTCG
>JALRKU010000288.1 GCA_023254755.1 Aeromicrobium sp.
CCTCGCGGTCGACCGGTGGGTCGCCCGCACGCGCGTCACCTCCACCCGGGACTGGTGGGCCGCCTACGCCATCATCGTGTTCTTCCAGCTGCTCACCAACGGCTGGCTGACCGGACGCCGTATCGTCCAGTACGACCCCGATACGATCGTCGGCAGCGACCGCGTGGTGTGGCTCGGCGGGGGCCGCATTCTCTATGCGCCCGTCGAGGACCTGCTCTTCGGCTTCGGCCTGGTCCTCACCTCGATCGCCGCGTGGGTGTGGCTCGGTCAGCGGTCCCGTGAGCCCGCGCCACAGCGGACCGGCGACGAGGAGCGCGAGGCCGCGTGAGCACCGCGGCCACCCGCTTCCAGTCGATGCAGCGCACCGACATCGGCGTCGAGGGATCGACACCCTTCGACATGGCGCGGGCCTTCCGCTCGGTGCGCCGCGTCCCGCGGCTCAGTGTCGCCGTCAATCAGCTCGTCCGACCGATCGAGGTGCCAACATGACCGCCGTCCCCGGAAGCCCTGGAAGCGCCGCCCCCACCCAGGCAGAGGCCGTGGTGCTCCTCGACGAGGATGGCCACGCCATCGGGACCACGGACAAGCGGTCGGTCCACCACGCCGACACCCCGCTGCATCTGGCGTTCTCCTGCTATCTCTTCGACGACGACGACCGCGTCCTGATCACCCGTCGGGCATTGCACAAGCGCACCTTCGCCGGTGTGTGGACCAATGCCTGCTGCGGCCACCCGGCGCCCGGCGAACCCCTCGACGACGCCGTACGCCGACGGGTGCGGCAGGAGCTCGGCCTCGACGTCGAGGATCTGCGGCTGCTGCTGCCGGCCTTCCGCTACGTCGCCGAGCAGGACGGCATCGTGGAGAACGAGATGTGCCCGGTCTTCGCGGCCCGCGTCGTCAACCCGGAGGCCCTGCGGCCCGACCCCGAGGAGGTTGCCGACGCGTGCTGGGAGTCCTGGTCCACCTTCCGCGACGCCGTCCTGTCAGGATCGCGCGAGGTCTCGACCTGGTGCCGCGAGCAGGTCCGGCAGCTCCCGTCCGACCCGGCTGTCGCGGTCGCCGCTACGCAAGACGCCCTCCCACCCGCCGCTCAAGACGACAGCAGGATGGGCGAACCACGCTAGCCTCACCGCCCTCTCCGCACAGCGCCATCCACGACAGCGCGCTGACGTGCTGGTTCATGGATCTCCGCGGAGTCAGGTCCCACGACATCCCGGACTGATCTCGCGAATCATCCCGGACTCGATGGCTGCAGCAGCCAACCGAGCAACCCGGCACGATCAACGACCTTCAGGCAGTGCGGGCGGTCACGAGGGCGGCCGCCGCCGCGGTTCCTTGACCGATCGTGTCTTCAGTCGGGGTCGACCGGGGCCGGCGGCGCGCCGCGATCGAAGTGGGCTATGTCCACCTTGAGGAACAGCGCTGACGCCGCGGCGACCACGGTTCCGCCGACTTCTGCCATCTCGGCTTCGACGAACAGCTTGCGGCCGTCGTCGCGTACGACGCGCGCTGCAAGCTCATAGCTGGTGCCGAGGATGACGGGGGCGTCGTAGCGCACCTCCAGCTGCCGGGTCACCGCCGGCGTCCCGGTCAGGTAGAGCAGGAAGCCGAACAGGTCGTCGAGGACGGTGGCCACGGCGCCGCCGTGAGCGATGCCCGGAGCGCCCACGTGGCGTTCGCTGAACCGGTGTACCGCGAGCACTTCCTCGCCGCGGCGTCGGACCACGAGGTGGTGCCCGTGGGGGGTTGTCGGGTCCGCAGCCGAGGCAGTGGCCGTGGTGCGGTGGAAGCTGGCTCCCGTCCGGGTGCGGCCGGAACTTCTCCGCCCAGCTCCCAAGGATGCTGTTCAACGGTCCCCCTCCGGGTTCGCGGGGGTCGTGGCGAGGCCGTTAAGCATGAGGTCGCAGATGGAAGCAGCGATGCGCGCAGCGTCCTTGGCCGAGTCGTTCGACGATCCGTCGACCGCGGCGCTGAGACCGGTCACGGTGATCGCACCGAAGATGCTCAGCGCGACTGCGCCTGGGTCCTCCACCAGCCGCAGGGTGCCGTCGCTGACGCCTTCGGCAAGCAGGCTCGCGATGGGCCGGTGAAATGCCTCCTGTAACGCTGCGGCGAGTTCCGGAAGGCGCGTGGCGCGACCCAGGTCGCCGACCAGGGCCCGGCAGACGGCCGGATGATCGAGCATCACTGCGAGCTGTGCCTCGACCGCCGACTCCAGGCGGTCCCGAGCGCTGCCGGGGGCCGACGCCGCAGTGCCGACTTCGCCGGCGATCAGCCCGAGCATGTCGGCCAGCAGGAACGCCAGGACCTCGTCCTTGCCGGTGAAGTAGTAGTACAGCGTGGCCTTCGGGATGCCGGCTGCGTCGGCGATCTCGTCGACCTTGGCGTCAGCCAGGCCGCGCTCGGCGATGAGCTCCGCCGCCCCGTAGAGCTTGCTGGCCAGCTTGGCAGGTACCTGTCGCACGTCACTTTCCCCTTCCCTCGAATCCTGAGACCCACGGTTGACGCCACATCTCTACAGGATCAGAATCATATCTTGAACTCCCAGTACAAACTATGAGTCCGGCGACTGAGCGCACGACCCACAACGACTGGAGCTACTCGATGAACGCGTTGCTCACCCCCTGGCGAGGCCCCCTGCGGCGCCGTACTTCCTTAGTCGTGCTGACTCGACTGCCCGGTCGGGTGGACCACGGCCTGCGCACGCTGAGTCGGTCCTGGCCGGTCCGGCCGCTGGCCGAGGCGCCGGCCGGCAGCGGACTAGCAGCGGTGCAGGGCGACCAGGGCCTGCCGTTGTTGGGCCACACGCTTGACCACATCCGGTTCGGGTCCGACCTGGGTCGCGAGCGGTACGCGCGACTGGGTCCGGTCTCGTGGATGGGTGCCTTCGGGACTCAGGTCGTCGTGGTGGCCGGTCCCGATGCGACGCAGTCGGTCCTGGACGACTCGGCCGTCCTGGCCACGGGAGCAGCGGGCCTCGGCGCCGACCTGGGCCACTACCTGGCCCGCGACTCAGTCCTCGTCCTCATCGTGGTCCTGGCCGCAGTCCTCCTCATCCTCATCCTCACCCTGCGTGCCCTCGCGGCCCCGCTGTACCTGCTCGCCTCGGTCGTCGTGTCCTGCGCGGCCGCGCTCGGCCTGACCACGCTGGTCTTCCAGCACCTCCTCGGGCAGGACATCCACTTCACCGTGCCGGTCATCACGTTCGTGCTGCTGGTCGCGGTGGGGGCCGACTACAACATCCTGCTGATGAGCCGGATGCGGGAAAGCGGGCTCGCCCTGACCCGTAGCGAGGTCGCCCGCGCGGTCACCGCCACCGGACCCGTCATCACCGCCGCCGGCGTCATCTTCGCCTCCACCTTCGTGGCGCTGCTGTTCTCACCGGTCGAGGCACTCACCCAGACCGGGTTCGCCGTCGCCTCAGGACTGCTACTGGACACCTTCATCGTCCGCACCCTGGTCGTCCCCGCCTGCGCCGCCCTGTTCGAGGAACGCAGCTGGTGGCCACACCGCAACCCGACACCAGAAACCGCCCGACCGCAACCAGCCACCTTGGCCGACCCGCCGACACGGAGCTCAACACTCGAGGGGACCCCCCGATGAACCAGCAACAGCTGACCTACAGCCCCTTCGACCGGGCCGTGATCGAAGACCCCTACCCCGTCTACCGTCAACTGCGCGACAACGCCCCCCTCTACTGGTCGCCAGCCGCGAGCACCTGGGTGCTGAGCCGCTACGACGACGTCTCCGCGGCCCTCCTCGACCCGGAGACATACTCCTCGGCGTCCGGGATCTTCCCCACCCCACCCGGGGTCGACATGACCGAGCTGTTCCTGCCGATGCTCATCATGAGCGACCCACCCCGGCACACTCAGCTCCGCCACCTCATCAGCAAGGCCTTCACCCCACGCCGCATCGCCGGACTCGAGACGCGCATCCAAGCCCTTGTCGACGACCTCCTCGACCAGGCTCCCGACACCGGGACCTGGGACTTCGTCTCCGGGTTCGCCGGGCCCCTCCCGGCCATCGTCATCGCCGACATGCTCGGTGTGCCGCGCAACGACCGCGACCGGTTCCGAACCTGGTCCACCACACTCATCCAGTCCAACCCCATCCGCGGAGAGTTCGGCCCCGGGTTGGACGCAGCCGCCGCCCTCTACGAGTACTTCTCGACGTTCCTCGCCGAGCGACGCGCGCACCCCCAAGACGACCTCATGACAGCACTCGTCCACGCCGAAGTGGACGGCGCCCACCTCAGCGAGGAGGAACTCCTCGGCTTCTGTCTTCTGCTACTCGTC
>JALRKU010000380.1 GCA_023254755.1 Aeromicrobium sp.
GAGATCATCACGGCGGCGGGATTCGGGGAGCTGTTCATCCACCGCACCGGTCACGGCATCGGCCAGGAGACGCACGAGGAGCCCTACCTGGTCGACGGCAACGACCTGGTGCTCGAGGAGGGCATGGCGTTCTCGATCGAGCCGGGCATCTACCTCGAGGGTCGGTTCGGTGCCCGGATCGAGGACATCGCGATCTGCACGGCCGACGGTCTCGAGGTGCTGAACTCGGTGCCGCGCGAGCTCGTCGTCCTGTGACGCCACCGCCCCGCGCCCGCCAGGCTCTGCCCCTGGCGGCCGTGCTCGGTGCGCTGTCGTCGACGGCGTTCGCGCCCCTGGCGTGGCCGGGCACGATGGTGGTCGCCGTCGCGGGACTGTTCTGGTTGGCCGCCCGTCTCGACACCGCACGGTCCCGGCTGGTCGCCGGCGTCGGGCTGGTCTACGGCCTGGCCTTCATGGGACCGCTGATCTGGTGGATGAACGCGGTCAGCGCGGGGGCGTACGTCGGCCTCGTGCTCGCCGAGACGGTGTTCTTCGCCCCCGTCCTGCTGGGTCTGCGCGCCGTGATGCGGCTGCCGGCCTGGCCGCTGCTCGCCCCGTCCGTCTGGATCGCCGGCGAGTGGGCGCGCGGCACCTTCCCGTTCACCGGCTTCCCGTGGGGGCGCCTCGCGCACACCGCGATCGACACGCCCTTCGCCGCGTACACCCGACTCCTCGGCATGACCGGGACGTCGTTCGTGCTGGCCCTGCTGGCCGCCGGGCTGCTCGTGCTCGCACGGGGTGCCGCCAGGCACCGGGTGGTCGCCGCAGGGGGCCTGGTGGCCGCCACCGTGGCCGGACTCCTGCTGCCCACCGGCATCGCAGGTGCAGGCGACACCCGCCGTGTGGCCCTGGTCCAGGGCGACGTGCCGGGCGTGTTCCTGACCTGGCCGCGCGGCGAGATCTTCACGCTGCACGCACGCGAGACCACGCGCCTGGCCGACCGGATCGCGGCAGGCGAGGCGCAGCGCCCCGACATCGTCCTGTGGCCGGAGAACGCCACCGACGTCGATCCCTACCACGACGCCGCCGTGCGCCTGGAGATCGAGCGGCTGTCCGCACGACTCGACGCACCGATCCTCGTCGGTGGCATCTTCGACGGCCCGACGGTCGACACCGCGTACAACGCGGGCGTCGTCTGGACGGCCGACGGCCCGGGGGACCGCTACGTCAAGCGCAAGCCGGTCCCGTACGGCGAGTACGTGCCGTTCCGACACTCGCTCGGCGGCGTCGTCCCGCGGTTCGACCGCGACATCCCGCGCGACATGCTGGCCGGTGACCTGCCCGGCGGCCTGAGGGTCGACGGGGCGATCCTGGGAGACACCATCTGCTACGACATCGCGTACGACGGCGTCGTCCGCGACGTGCTGGGCGCCGAGGCGCAGGCGCTCGTCGTGCAGACCAGCAACGCCGCCTTCACGGGCACGTCGCAGCCCGAGCAGCAGTGGGACATCTCGCGCCTCCGCGCGATCGAGACGGGCCGTTGGGTGCTCGTGCCGTCGACCAACGGCATCTCCGGCGTGGTCGACCCGCACGGTCGCGAGGTCCAGCGCGCTCCGCTGCACCGTCCGGCCACGATCGAGCAGACGATCCGGCTCGCCGACGGCAGCACGCCCGCCCGCACCGTCGGCCCGGTCCTCACGGCCGTGCTGGTGACCCTCGGGCTGGCAGGATGGGCGCTCGGCGTCGTCGTCGCGTGGAGGGCGCGACGACAGCGGAGGGAGGCCGACGAGTGAGCTCCGGAGTCCTGGTGGTCGTGCCGACCTACGAGGAGGCCGAGAGCATCGGCCCCCTCGTGAGCGGTGTGCTCGACGCGCAGCCGCAGGTCGACCTGCTCGTCGTCGACGACGGGTCGCCCGACGGCACGGCCGACCTGGTGCAGCAGCTGTCGGACGTCGACGACCGCGTCCACCTGCTCCGCCGCAGCGGCAAGCAAGGGCTCGGCTCGGCGTACCGCGCAGGATTCGCCTGGGGACTCGAGCGCGGATACGAGCAGCTGGTCGAGATGGACGCCGACGGCTCCCACCGGCCCCAGGACCTGGGCGCGCTGCTCGCCGCCTCCGACGCGGGGGCCGACCTCGTCCTCGGCTCGCGCTGGGTGCCAGGGGGCGGGGTCGTCAACTGGCCCTGGTACCGACGGGCCATCTCCCGCGGCGGCACCTGGTACGCCCAGCTGATGCTGGGCATCGACGTCCGCGACGTCACGGGCGGCTACCGCGTGTTCCGACGCTCGACGCTCGAACGACTCGACCTGGACCAGGTGGCGTCGCAGGGCTACTGCTTCCAGATCGACATGACGCGTCGCACGCTGGCCGCCGGCCTCGACGTCGTCGAGGTGCCCATCACGTTCGTCGAGCGGGCCCACGGGCGGTCCAAGATGAGCGGCGCGATCGTCCGCGAGGCCCTGTGGCGCGTCACCGTGTGGGGCCTGCAGCGGCTGCTGCGCCGCGGCAGCTGAGGAGCACGGCGCCCACGTCGGCACCCACGCGCAGCGTCGATCAGGCACCGACGCGCAGCGTCGATCAGGCACCGCCACGCAGGGTTGCCCGGACGGCACTGACCCCCACCCGATGAGATCAGGTGGGGGCCAGGTGGATCAGGTCAGGCCGAAGCCTTCTTCTTGCCGCGGTGCAGGTGAGGCGGTCCGATCTCGCCGCCGCGGAGCAGGTCCAGCCGCTCGGCCAGGATCTCCTCCAGCTCGTCGACCGACCGGCGCTCGAGGAGCATGTCCCAGTGGGTGCGCACGGGCTTCTCCTCCTTGGCCTCCGGCTCGGCGCCGTCGACCAGGCGGCCCATCTGACCGGTCTTGGGATCCTCCCACTCCAGCGGGATCTCGGCCTCGTCGGCCATCGTCACCGTGAAGGTGTGGCCGTCGGGGCAGACGTACTCGACCTGCTGCCGGGGCGCCATCTCGACGCCACGCTCGTCCTCGAAGCTCTGGGACCCCAGTCGTGCACCACGCAGTGCTCGCTCAGCCATCGTCGTCCCCCTCCTTGCTCGTCTCTACGTCCTGTCCAACGTACGACATCCGCTTGAGATTCCCCTGAGGGCGATCGATCCGGATCGCCGGGATCAGTCCAGCGCCTTGTCGCGGACCTGCGCCGGCACCGCGAGCAGCGCTGCCAGGCCCGCCGCGATGACGACCAGGATGCCGACGATGCCCCAGCGGTCGTCGCCGCCGAGGAACGCGCACAGCGCGAACAATGTGGGGGACAGGAACGACGCCGCTCGTCCGGTCATGGCGTAGAGGCCGAAGTGCTGTCCCTCCAGACCCGGCGGCGTCAGGCGGGTCAGGTAGGTCCGCGACGCCGACTGCGCCGGACCGACGAACAGGCACAGCACCAGGCCGAAGACCCAGAAGCCTCCGGAGCCGTGGACGAACAGCAGGATCACGCCGGCGACCATCATCGACGTCAGGGAGAAGACGATGACGCGTCGCGGACCGACCGTGTCGTCGACGCGGCCGGCGCCGAAGGCTCCTGCCGCAGCGATGACGTTCGCGACGATGCCGAAGATGATGACGGTGTCGTCCTCGAAGCCGTAGACCGAGACGGCGATGACCGCACCGAACGTGAACACCCCGGTGAGGCCGTCGCGGAACAGCGCGCTGGCGATGAGGAACTTCGCGGTGGCGCGGTCGTCGCGCCACATGGCGCGCAGCTGGCCGAAGAGGACCCGGTAGGACTCGCGCCAGCTCGTGCGCTCGACGGGACTGGCCGAGGCCGGCAGCTCCGGCACCGACCGCAGGACGGGGATCGCGAAGACCGCGAACCACACGGCGGAGAGCAGCGCGACCAGCCGGACGTTCAGGCCGCCGTCCTCGCTGATGCCGAGCAGGCCGCCGTCGCCGGAGATGAAGCCGAAGAAGCAGATCAGCAGCAGGACGATCCCGCCGAGGTACCCGGCGGCCCAGCCGATGCCGGAGACCCGCCCGACGGTCTGCGGTGTCGACACCTGCCGGAGCATCGCGAAGTACGGCACCTGTGCCAGCTCGAACAGCACCGTGCCGACGGCGATGAGCACGAGGCCCAGCCACAGGTAGTGGTAGTCGTCCTCGACCAGGAACAGCAGCGCCGTGACGACGACGACCGAGGCCGTCAGGAGACCGAGCGAGCGCCTGCGGTGGCCCGCCGCGTCGGCCTGCTGGCCGGTGACCGGAGCGAGGACCGCCACGACCAGGCTCGCCGCGCCGATCGCGAAGCCGAGCCACGTGCTGGCCGAGAACGGTCCGGGCACGTCGTCGCCGACGGCGTCGGTCAGGTAGACGGAGAAGACGAAGGTGACGATCACGGCGTTGAACGCCGCCGAGCCCCAGTCCCACAGGCTCCACGCGGCCACCTGGCCGCGGGACACCTCCGTCGCCGTGGCAGGGGTGCTGCTCATGCGGTCTCCGTCCACTCGCCGCGACTGCGCAGGACGTCGCGCAGGACGTCCGGCCGGTCGGTCACGATGCCGTCGACGCCGAGGTCGAGCAGCGCGTGCATCTCGTCGGGGTCGTCGATGGTCCACACGTGCACAGGATGCCCCAGCGCCCGGGTCCGGCGGAGGACGCCGGGCGTCACGACGCGGAACGCACCTCGCCTCGGCGGGACCTGCACGCAGCGCGCCCCGCGGCGGGCGCCCCAGCCCCACACCGCGCGCACCGGCCCCAGCCGCAGCGCCGCGACCTCGGGGGGCGACATCGACGTCGCGAGCCTCGGCTCGAGGGCGCGCACCCGCGCGAGGCGCCGGTGCGAGAACGAGCCGATGCAGACCCGGTCCAGTGCGTCGGCGGCGCGCAGCACGGCGATCGTGGGCTCGACGGCGGCGTCGGACTTCACGTCGACGTTGAAGCGACAGTCGGGGAGCTCGCCGAGCAGGTCCACCAGGCGGGGGATCGGCTCGCCCGCGCCGAGCCGGACGGTGTCGAGCAGCGTGCTGTCGACGTCGCCGATGGCGGTGGGCTCGCCGGTCATCCGGCGCAGGTCGAGGTCGTGGAAGGCGTACACGACGCCGTCGGCCGACACGTGCACGTCGGTCTCGAGGTAGCGGAAGCCGAGCGCGTGCGCCCTGCGGAATGCCGCGAGGGTGTTCTCGATCCCGTGGTTCGCCGCCAGCAGGGCACCACCTCGGTGGGCCATCGCGACCGGGCGGGGAGCGTCGTCGAGGTACGGCACCTCGCCACGGTAGGCCCCGTCCGGGTCACCGGTCAGGCGTGGTCGATGCAGTGCCGGGTGTGCGGCCGGGCCTCGAGCCGTCCGGCGGCGATGGCTGCCCCGCAGGTGCGACAGACGCCGTACCGACCGGAGGCGACGAGCGCCCGGGACTCGACGACGTCGTCGAGCCGGCGACGGGTGCGCTCGATCGATGCCGCCAGCTGCTCGCGCTCGCAGGCGATCGTGGCGCCCTCGGGGTCGTGCTCGTCGTCGGCGTTGGAGTTCTGCGACGCCGCGGTCAGGGCGACGTGGTCGGCCTCGAGCCGGTCGAGCAGGCCGCGCACGGCCTGCTCCTCCTCGTCCCACCGGTCCATCCCTCGACGGTAGCCGTCGGGTCGGACGCCCACGCGCCGCCGGCGTGGTCCACCGCCGCCCCGGACGGGATCAGATGTCGCGGAACGTCTCGATGCGCGCCCCGAGCGCGTTCAGTCGCTCCGCGAGGTCCTCGTAGCCGCGGTTGATGACGTAGACGCTGCGGAGCACCGACGTGCCCTTGGCCGCCAGCATGGCGAGCAGGATGACCACGGCCGGCCGCAGCGCCGGAGGGCAGACCAGCTCGGTGCCGCTCCAGTGGGTCGGCCCGTCGATGAGCACGCGGTGCGGGTCGAGCAGCTTCACCTGGGCGCCCAGCTTGTTCAGCTCGGTCAGGTAGATCGCGCGGTTCTCGTACACCCAGTCGTGCAGCAGCGTCTCGCCGTCGGCGACCGCGGCGATGACGGCGAAGAACGGGAGGTTGTCGATGTTGAGCCCCGGGAAGGGCATGGGGTGGATCTTGTCGATCGGCGC
>JALRKU010000174.1 GCA_023254755.1 Aeromicrobium sp.
AGCCAGTACGACCTGATCGTCGACGGCACCGACAACTTCGCGACGCGCTACCTCGTCAACGACGCGGCCGTCATCCTCGGCAAGCCCTACGTGTGGGGCTCGATCTACCGCTTCGAGGGGCAGGTGTCGGTGTTCTGGGCCCAGGAGGGTCCGCAGTACCGCGACCTCTACCCCGAGCCGCCGCCGCCGGGCATGGTCCCGTCGTGCGCCGAGGGTGGCGTGCTGGGCGTCCTGTGCGCCTCGATCGGCTCGATCATGGTCACCGAGGCCATCAAGCTGATCACGGGCATCGGCGATCCGCTGATCGGCCGGCTGATGGTCTACGACGCGCTCGAGATGCGGTACTCGACGCTGAAGATCCAGCGCGACCCGAACGGCGTGCTGCCCACGGCGCTCCTCGACGACTACGAGGCGTTCTGCGGCGCCATCAGCGAGGAGGCCGCCGACGCGGCAGCCGACTCGACGATCTCGGTCGCGACGCTCGACGGCTGGCTCAAGGAGCGGGGCGACGGCGGCCGCGACTTCGTGCTGGTCGACGTCCGTGAGCCGAACGAGTACGAGATCAACCGGATCCCCGGCTCGGTCCTCATCCCCAAGGGCGAGTTCCTCAACGGCACCGCGCTGGAGAAGCTGCCGTCCGACAAGCAGATCGTGCTGCACTGCAAGTCGGGCGTCCGCTCGGCCGAGGCGCTCGCGGTGCTCAAGGGCGCCGGCTACTCCGACGCCGTGCACGTCGGCGGCGGCGTGGTGGCCTGGGTCAACCAGATCGACCCGAGCCAGCCCAGCTACTGAACGACCGACTCTCACGACCCGGCGACGCACTGCGGCGCCGGGTCGTGACGTCATAGGTTGGCGCCGTGGACGAGGAGTACGTCGAGCGGGTGCGTGAGCTGGTGCTGCGGATCCCTGCGGGGCGGGTGCTGTCGTACGGGCGGGTCGCCGAGCTGCTCGCCGGCGGCTACGGACCGCGGTACGTCGGTCGCGTCATGTCAATCGAGGGTCAGGACCTGCCCTGGTGGCGGGTCGTGCGCGCCGACGGTGCCATGGCGCCACCCCTGATGGGCGAGGCGCAGGTCCACTGGATGGAAGAAGGCACCCCCGTGCGGGACGGACGGGTGCTGATGCGCGAGGCTCTGTGGACGTGAGCACCTCCGCCGCCGACGTGGCCCGCGCGGCCGAGATCGTCTCCGCCATCGCCGTGCCGACCCCGCTCGAGCGCTCGTCGAGGCTGTCGAGCCGCTACGGCGTCGAGGTCTGGCTCAAGCGCGAGGACCAGCAGATCGGCCGCTCGTACAAGGTCCGCGGCGCGTACCACCTGATGAGGTCGCTGACCGCCGACGAGCTCGCGGCCGGCGTCGTGTGCGCGAGCGCCGGCAACCATGCCCAGGGCGTCGCGCTCAGCTGTGCACGGCTCGGCGTCGACGGCCACATCTTCCTGCCGACCAACACCCCGCGGCAGAAGCGCGAGCGCATCGCCGAGCTGGGTGGCGAGCGGGTCACGATCACGGTGGCGGGCTCCACCTACGACGCCACGTCGGCCGCCGCCCTCGGCCACGCGGCCGAGCACGGCGCCACGTACGTGCACCCCTTCGACGACCCGCGCACGATCGCGGGCCAGGGCACCGTGGCGCGAGGGATGACACGCGACGCCGGCGCGCCGCTCGACGTCGTCGTGATCCCGGTGGGCGGCGGCGGGCTGCTCGCCGGCATGGCCACCTGGCTGCGGCACGAGTGGCCGGACGTGCGCATCGTCGGCGTCGAGCCCGAGGGTGCGGCCAGCATGACCGCTGCGCTCGCGGCAGGTGCACCGGTCGCGCTCGACTCGCTCGACACCTTCGTCGACGGGGCGTCGGTCGGCCGGGTCGGGAGTCACACCTTCGAGATCGTCCGCGACCTCGTCGACGACGTCGTGGTGGTGCCCACCGGAGCCGTCTGCACCGAGATGCTCGCGCTGTACCAGTCCGACGGCATCATCGCCGAGCCCGCCGGGGCGATGGCCTCGGCCGCGCTGGGTCTGCTCGACCTCGCGCCGGGCACCCGCGTCGGCTGCGTCGTGTCGGGCGGCAACAACGACGTCAGCCGCTACGCCGACGTCATCGAGCGCTCGATGGTGCACGAGGGCCTGCGGCACTACTTCCTGGTGACGTTCCCGCAGGAGCCGGGTGCCCTGCGCGGGTTCCTCGACCACGTGCTCGCCGACGGCGAGGACATCGTCGTGTTCGAGTACGTCAAGAAGTCCAACCGCGAGACCGGACCGGCACTGATCGGCATCGACCTGCAGCGTCCCGACGGCCTCGACGCACTGCTCGAGCGGATGGCGCGCAGCAACCTCGAGACCGAGAAGATCGCGTCCGGCTCGCCGCTGTTCGAGTTCATCGCCTGATGGGTCGTGTCCCGTGTGTCGGGTGTCGGCGTCCGGTGGTGTGATGGGTCGATGAGCAGCGCAGGGACGAACGGCCGGGAGTACCGGCTCAGCCGTCCCCCCGCGGCCCCCGCGGCGCCCGAGCTCGACCCGTACCAGCGGGCCGTCGTCGACCACCGAGGCGGACCGCTGCTGGTGCTCGCCGGCCCCGGCACCGGCAAGACCACCACGCTCGTCGAGCTCGTCGCTGCCAGGGTCGCCGACGGCCTGGCCCCCGACGACGTCCAGGTGCTCACCTTCAGCCGCAAGGCCGCCGAGGAGATCCGGGCGCGCATCGCCCGTCGCATCGGCGGAGGGGCGGTCGTCTCGGCGATGACCTTCCACTCGTACTGCTACGCGCTGGTGCGGTCCAGCCTCGATCCCGATCAGTTCGCCGACCCGTTGCACCTGCTCAGCGCCCCCGAGCAGGAGTGGCGCCTGGCCGAGATCCTCGGCGGGGCGCTGGCCGAGGGCCGCCTGCAGTGGCCCGAGCATCTCGAGCCGGCCCTGCGCACGCGCGGCATCGTCCGCGAGATCGCCGACCTGCTGGGCACGGCGCGCTCCCACGGCCTCGACCCGGCGCAGCTGCTGGCGCTCGCCGACGATCGCCGCGAGCCCGCCTGGGCGGCTGTCGCGCGTCTGTGGGCCGAGTACGACGACGTGCTGGCGCTCGCCAACGAGACCGACTACGCAGGTCTGGTCGACGCCGCGCTGGCCGTGCTCGACACCACCGACGACGTCGCGTCGATCCAGCCGCGGCTGCTCGTCGTCGACGAGTTCCAGGACACCGACGCGGCGCAGGTGCAGCTGCTGCAGCGGTTGGTCGGCCCGCACACCGACCTGGTGGCCGTGGGCGATCCCGACCAGTCGATCTACGCGTTCCGCGGCGCCGACGTGCGAGGCGTCTGGGAGTTCCCCTCCACGTTCGGGTCCGCCGACCGGCCGGCCCGCACGCTGCCGCTGCGACGATCGCGACGCAGCGGCGCCCGGCTGCTCGAGGTGTCGCGCGAGGTGGTGGCGCCGCTCGGCGTCTCGGGAGCGATGTCGGCCGACGAGTTCGCGGCGTTCCGCAGCCCCGAGCCCACCGACCGGCCGTCGCGGGTCGAGGCACCCACCTTCACCGACACCCGTTCCGAGGCCGAGCACGTCGCGCTGCTGCTCACCCGGGCGCACCTCGACGACGGCGTCGCGTGGGACCAGATGGCGGTGCTGGTGCGAGGAGTCGCGGCCCTCGGCCCCATCGAGCGGGCACTCCGCGAGGCCGACGTGCCGGTCGAGGTCGCCGGCGACGAGATCCCGCTGGCCCGTCAGCCCGCCGTGCAGGCCCTCACGCAGGCCGCCGGGTGCGCCCAGGCCCTCGCCGAGGGCCGCGCGCTGCTGCCCGAGCAGGCCGAGACGTTGCTGCTCGGCCCGGTGGGCCGGCTCGACCCGTCGCAGCTCCGTGCACTGTCTCGGGTGCTCCGCCGACACCACCACGAGGTCCACGGCGAGCTGGTCGACTCGCGCGACCTGCTGGCGGCCGCGCTGGCCGACCCCGTGCTGCTGTTCGACGTCGAGGTCCAGGGTCACCTGCCCGGCACGGTGCCGCGGCTGCGCCGGCTCGCGGTGCTCCTGCAGGCGGCGTCACGCCACGTGCTCGAGCACGCCGCCGCGGAGCAGGTGCTGTGGACCCTGTGGGACGGCACGTCGTGGCCGCGCCGGCTGCGCGAGGCGGCCGAGGCGGGCGACGACGAGAGCCACCGCGACCTCGACGCCCTCGTCGCCTTGTTCGACGACGCGGCCCGGGTCGAGCACACCGAGATCGGCACCTACCTCGAGGGTCTCGAGGCCCAGCAGATCCCGTCCGACTCGCTCGCCGAGCGAGGCATCCGCGGCAGCGCGGTGCGGCTCATGACGGCGCACCGGTCCAAGGGCCTGGAGTGGGACCTGGTGGTCGTGGCCGGCGTCCAGGACGGCGTGTGGCCCGCCACCCGCGCCCAGCACAGCCTGCTCCGGCGCGAGCGACTCGACCCGCGCGGCGACGGCGGGCCGCCGTCGTTCGGCGCCCTGGTCGCCGAGGAGCGGCGGCTGTTCTACGTCGCGGTCACCCGCCCCCGCGACCGACTCGTCGTGAC
>JALRKU010000413.1 GCA_023254755.1 Aeromicrobium sp.
CGCTCCGCTCCTCGACGACGAGGCTCCCGACCCGCGCCTGGTCGACCTGGTGCTTGCTCGCGAGCAGGCGCGCAGCCAGAGCTACGCCGACTTCTGATCCTGGGTCGGGTTCTCGGCCCGCGAGGTGCGACGACTCGACCACTCGATCCGGTCGGCGGTCGCGGAGGCCGACGCTCCACGGCGTCGAAGGCGCTCGAGCTCTGCCAGATGGGGTGGAAGGGCTGCCGGAGCCGTGTGACGCGACGTGCTGTTGAGCGGCGTGTGAATCCTGGGATCGGTGTGACTCGGCGGTACGCTGCGGTCTATGGCGACCCGTACGTCTTCCCCGCCGCGCAAGCGGCCGTCCGGAAGCCAGGCCCGAACCGCAGCGGCGAAGCGCAAGCCCGCCGCCCGTCGGCCTGCGTCCAAGAAGCGCCCCGCCCAGAAGCGGCCCGCCCAGAAGCGGCCGGCCCAGAAGCGACCCGCGGCGCGGAGCGGCCCCGGGCCGATCGCGCTGGTCGTCGGCGGCGTCGTGCGTCTGGTCACCACGATCTGGCTCGGCGTCGCCGGGCTGGTCGGCGCGGTCGCCCGCAGCATCGGCTCCGGCGCCCGTGACCTCGACCCGGAGCTGCGTCGCGACGGCGTGGGCCTGTCGATCCTCGGCATCGGTCTCGTCGTGGCGGCGTCGGTCTGGTGGGACGTCTCCGGCCGGGTCGGCGACGCGATCCGTGACGTCACGACCAGCAGCGTGGGCGTGCTTGCCTGGGCCGTCCCGATCGTGCTGGTCGTCGTCGCCTGGCGCACGCTGCGGCACCCCGACACCAACGGCCCCGTCGGCCGTCAGGTCGTCGGCTGGCTCCTCGTCACCGGCGGCGTGCTGGGCACCGTCCACATCTCGCACGGGGTCCCGCGGCCGAGCGACCAGGACCCCGACGCGATGCGCGAGGCCGGGGGAGCGGTCGGGTTCCTGTTCTCCGCCATCCCGATGGACCTGGTCAAGTCGGCGTACGTGGCCGTGCCGCTGCTGGGGCTGCTGGTGCTGTTCGGCGTCCTGATCATCACCGGCACGCCCCTGTACGCCGTGCCGGACCGCCTGTCGGACCTGCGTGACCTCGCCCTCGGCCGCCGGACCAGCGAGCCGGAGCCCGAGGTGCCGGCGCGCAGGCGTCATCCACGCACCGACCTGGCCCGGGACGACGAGCCGTACGACAACCCGCTCGTCGACGGGCCGGACGACGAGGCGGAGGCGCCGCCCAAGCGCGGGCGCCAGCGCAAGACCGCCGCGGAGGCCGAGGACACGGTCGACGTGCCGACGCCCGTCACGGCCGGAGCCGACGACGACGTCGACGTCGAGCTGCCCCCGATGGAGCCGCTGCCGGCGCGCTCGGAGCAGCTGTCGCTCGGCGACGTCGTCTACACGCTGCCCGACAGCACCTCGCTGCGCGAGGGAACCCCTCACAAGGCGCGCTCGTCGGCGTCCGACGAGGTCGTCGCCCGGCTCACCGAGGTCCTCGAGCAGTTCCAGATCGACGCCACGGTCACGGGCTACACCCGGGGCCCGACGGTCACCCGCTACGAGGTCGAGCTCGGCCCCGCGGTCAAGGTCGAGAAGGTCACGGCGCTCAGCAAGAACATCGCGTACGCCGTGGCGTCGAACGAGGTGCGCATCCTCAGCCCGATCCCCGGCAAGTCCGCGATCGGCGTCGGTCAGCATCATGGGTCAGGCTCACAGCAAAAGGGTACGGTGGACTCAGGGTTGAGGTGTAGCGTATCCCAGCCGGGCGATCAGTTCACGGGCTTCCTCTCCCTGCAGGTAGCGCCAGAAGGCCCGCGCCGCTGCGTTGTCGCTGGCGCGGGTGAGCAGCACGGCATCCTGACGAATGGGCTCGGACCAGTCGGACGGTACG
>JALRKU010000456.1 GCA_023254755.1 Aeromicrobium sp.
GCCGCCCAGCGGCAGTACGCGTCGTACTCGGCACGCAGCGGGTAGAAGCTCTCGCGGATGTAGAACGAGTAGAGCCGGCCGGTCTCCTTGAGCCAGGCGAGGAACGAGAACGACGACGTCGGGTCGGCCATCGTGACGAGGTCCGCCAGGAACGGCACCTGGAGGGTCGCGTCCGGCAGCATCATGCCCGGGTGCCAGGCCAGCTCGTCGCGAGCCTCCAGGAACACGCCGTCGAGGTCGGTGACCGGATCGGCGAGACAGGCCAGCCCGAGGTTGAACGGCCCGAGGCCGACGGCGAGGAAGTCGTGCGTGCGGGTCATCAGCAGGTCTCCTCGCGGACGCGGAGGTCGTCGAGCAGGTCGTCGCCGATCTCGCGGACGAGCGCGAGGACGGCCGCGACGTCGTCGAGCGAGGTGTGCGGGTTGAGCAGGGTGAGCTTGAGCCAGGCCCGACCGTCGACGCGGGTCCCCGCCACGACGGCCGCTCCGCTGCGGGACAACCGCCGACGGATCTCGGGGTTGACGTCGTCAGCCGTCGGCTCGTCGAGGCCGTCGGGCCGGTAGCGGAACACGAGCGTGCTCAGCGTCGGCCGCACCGCGACCTCGAGGTCGGGCGCGTCGCGCAGCAGGTCGTACGACCGGTGCGCCAGGTCCATCACGTCGTCGAACAGCGCGCCGACCGCGTCGGCGCCGACGGTGCGCAGCGTGAGCCACAGCTTCAGGGCGTCGAAGCGTCGCGTCGTCTGCAGGGACTTGTCGACCTGGTTCGGCAGCGCCGCGGACCGGGGGTTCAGGTAGTCGGCGTGGTAGGTGACGTGGCGCAGCGAGGCGCGGTCGCGGACCAGGACCGCGCTCGCGCTGACCGGCTGGAACCAGGTCTTGTGGAAGTCGATCGTCACCGAGTCGGCTCGCTCGATGCCCGTCAGCAGGTGTCGCCGCCGCCGCGAGGCCAGCAGGCCTCCCCCGTACGCCCCGTCGACGTGCAGCCACACGCCGTGCTGCTCGCACAGGTCGGCGATCGCCGGCAGCGGGTCGATCGCCCCGAAGTCCGTCGTGCCCGCCGTGGCCACCACGGCCATCGGGACGAGCCCGGCGCCGCGGACCCGGGCGAGCTCGGCCTCGAGCGCGTCGGGCCGCATGCGGTGCTGGGCGTCGGTCTCGACGACCACGACCGCCTCGGCCCCGAGGCCGAGCACCGTCGCCGCCTTCTGCACGCTGAAGTGACCGTCGCGCGACGTCAGGACCCGCAGCCTCGACACCACGTCGGCCAACGGTGTCGTGAGGTCGACCGCGGCGTCGAGGTAGGCGTGACCTCGAGCCATGAGCAACGCCTGGAGGTTCGACTGGGTGCCGCCGCTGGTGAACACGCCGTCCGCATCCGCACCCAGCCCGATGCGCTCGGCGGTCCACTCGACGAGTCGACGCTCGATGAGCGTGCCTCCGGCGCTCTGGTCCCAGGTGTCGAGCGAGGAGTTGACCGACGACACGAGCACCTCGGCGACCAGGGCCGGGATCAGCACCGGACAGTTCAGGTGCGCCAGGTACCGCGGCTCGTGGAACCACACGGCGTCGTCGAGGTACGTGGTCCGCACCTCGGCCAACGCCTCGTCGAGGTCCCCGAGCGGGCGGTCGAGATCCACCGCGTCGACCCGCGGGGCCACCTCGTGCGGCAGGGCACCGCTGAACGGACCCCGGACCTGGCCGACGTGGTCGAGCAGGGCGCTGACGCCCCGCTCGACGCCGGCCCGATAGGTGTCGAGCGTTGCGGTGGTGAACAGCTGGTCGCGCACGGGCGGTCCTTCCCCCGGTAGTCCGCTGTCACTTAGGACAGCCTTACCTTGCTCAGAGTAGCCATGTCGTCGCGAGTCGCCAGCACCGGGCGGTGAGACGCTTCCGACGACGTGATCCGCGCCACGGCACTCGGTGTCCAGACGCCGGGGTCGCCAGCCGCGACGAAGGAGCGGCGGTCAGGCGTCGTAGGCCGAGAAGAACCGCTCCATCTCGGGCCAGGTCGTCCGCCGTGCGGCGCGGCCGGTCAGGACGCCGAGGTGGCCGCCGGGCGCGTCGACGAGGCGTCCGTCGGGCACCAGGTCGAGCAGGTGGCGGACCGCAGGCTCGGGCGCCAGGGTGTCACCGGTGCCGGCGACGACGAGCACCGGCACGTCGACGTCGGCCAGGTCGACGGTGCGGCCGGCGAGCTCGAGCCGTCCCGTCGCGAGGTCGTTGGAGCGCAGGAACACGTGGTACAGCTGCCCGAACGTGCGACCCGGATAGGCGTACATGGAGTCCATGAAGCGGTCCACGGCCTCGATCTGGGCCAGGAAGTCGCGATCGTCGGCGTTGGCCAGGATCGCGATCGGCTTGGTGAGGTACTTGTCGAGGGACGAGATCTGGAAGCCGGCGCGCGTCATCCAGGCCGGCACGCCGCCCATCGCCCGGTAGGCGGGCCCGACCAGCCGTCCTCCCAGGCGGTCGAGCGGACGCACCAGGGCCAGCAGCGGCACCTCGCGCAGGTCGAACGGACTGGCGACCGCGGTGGCCGAGGCCAGGGGCAGATCGGGATGCGCCGCAGCGGTGAACATCGTGAAGATGCCGCCGAGGCTCCAGCCGGCCAGGTGCACCCGCTCTCCGTCGCGGTGCGTCGACACCGCCTCGACCGCGGCCGGCACGACCGTGTCGACCCAGTGCTCGATGCCGAGGTTGCGGTGGCGGAAGTCGACCGGACCGTAGTCGGCCAGGTAGACCGGTCGGCCCTGCTGCACGAAGTACTCGACCACGCTGCAGGTGCGGCGCAGGTCGAACGCGATCGCGGGTGCGGCCAGCGGCGGCACGAACAGCACCGGCAGGCCGCGCTGCTCGACGCCGGGCGCCGGCGCGTAGCGGTAGAGGGTGAAGCTGCGGCGTCGTTCGACGATGTCGCGCGGGGTGCGCGAGAGGTCGGCGAGGGGGCGGCCGCGCAGCTTGTCGCCGAGGTTGTCGACCGCTGCGCCGAGGTCGCGCGGAACCCGGAGACCGAGGAGTGCCACGACTCAGTCTCTCAGCCGACGAACGTCAGCCACAGCAGCGCGACGTTGAGCACGATGACGACGGCGGCGACGAGGCACGCGAGCACGGTGGTGGAGCGGAGGTTGGCGTGGTCGCCCATGACGCTGCGTCGTGCGGTGAGCACGACGAGCGGGACGAGCGCGAACGGGATGCCCATCGAGAGCACGACCTGCGACACCACCAGCGCCCGGGTGGGGTCGGCGCCGACACCGAGCACGACCAGCGCCGGGATCAGGGTGACGACGCGGCGGACCAGCATCGGAAGCCGGATCCCGAGGAGGCTCGACATGACCTCGGCGCCGGCGGCACTGCCGACCGACGTCGACGCCAGGCCCGAGCCGAGGAGCGCGACGCCGAACAGCAGCGCGACGCCCGCGCCCAGCTCGGAGGAGATGACGGCGTGGACCCCCTCGAGCGTGTCGGTGCCGGGCAGACCCGAGAGGCTCGTGGCCGCCAGGACGAGCAACGAGAGGTTGAGCAGACCGGCCAGGATCAGCGCCAGCACCACGTCGGTGCGCGTGGCCGCCAGGAGCTGGCGCACCGAGAGGCCCTCGCCGCGGCGCCCGAGCCGATCGGTCGTCAGGCTCGAGTGCAGGTCGATGACGTGCGGCATGACGGTGGCGCCGATGATG
>JALRKU010000458.1 GCA_023254755.1 Aeromicrobium sp.
CCACGCTGGACGGATGGATGAATCAGCAGAGCACGTCAACCACGTCGAGCTCGTCGGGCGCGTGTCGTCCGTCGTGGAGCCTCGCACCTTGCCCAGCGGCGACCAGGTCGCGACCTTCCGTGTCGTGGTCCGTCGTCCTACCTCCGTCCGACGCCGTTCGCGGCAGCCGGTCGACACGATCGACTGCGACGCCTGGACGACGGCGCTCCGTCGGTCTGCGGGACGGCTCGCCGTCGGCGACGTCGTGCGTGTGACGGGCCGACTCCGCCGCCAGTTCTCCCGCGGCGCGGGCGGTGCGGTCAGTCGGGTCACCGTCGATGTCACGTCGCTCTCGGTGGAGGCGTCGCTACCCTCGACGCCATGACCGAGCGACGCCCGCACACCTTGGCCTCGACGAGGCGTCCGCTGCACGACGAGCACGACGCGATCCTGCTCGACCTCGACGGGGTCGTCTACGTGGGGGCCGACGCGGTGCCCGGAGCGTCCGCTGCCCTGACGTCCGCCGTCGATGCCGGCGCACAGCTGGCGTACCTGACCAACAACGCCGCGCGCCCGGCCGGCGTCGTCGCCGACCACCTGCGCGAGCTGGGGATGCCGGTCCAGGCGGACGGCGACGTCGTCACGTCGGCGCAGGCGGTCTCCGAGCTCGTCGCCGCCGCGGTGCCCGCCGGCTCGCGCGTGCTCCTCGTCGGCGGTCCCGGACTGCGCGAGCCGCTCGAGGCCGCGGGCTTGGTGTGCGTCTCGGAGCTCGCCGACCAGCCGGTCGCGGTGGTGCAGGGCTACCATGCCGACGTGGGATGGACCCAGCTGGCCGAGGCGTCCTACGCCGTCGAGTCCGGTCTGCCGTGGTTCGCCAGCAACACCGACCTGACCATCCCCACCGCCAGGGGCGTCGCGCCGGGCAACGGCGCACTCGTCCACGCGGTGCGCCTGGCCACGGGGGCCGAACCGCGGGTGGCCGGCAAGCCGGAGCGCCCGCTGTTCGACGAGACGTTGCGGCGCATCCCCGCCGAGCGTCCGCTGATGGTCGGGGACCGGCTCGACACCGACATCGACGGCGCGATCGGTGCCGGCATCGCATCGCTGGCGGTGCTGACGGGCGTCAGCTCGCTGGCCGACCTGTTCGCCGCGGGGCCCGGTCACCGGCCCGATCACGTGGGGGCCGACCTGGGTGCTCTCGGCGTCGACCACCCTCCGGTCGAGCTCGCCGGGGAGACTGCCCGGTGCGGCGGTGCCGAGGCGACGCTGGTCGGCGATCGGGTCGAGATCCGCGGAGCCGACGCCCGCGACGTCACGGCGCTGCGTGCCGCGGTGCAGCTCGCGTGGTCGATCCGCGACACCTCCGGCCGCGACGTCCTGCCTGGTGGGACACTGGAACCATGAGCGAGATCCCTCCCGAGTCGACCGGCGACCCGACGATCGACGCCGCGCTCGAGCGGCTCGACACCCTCGCCGCACGGCCGGTGCACGAGCACCCCGCCGAGCTCGAGGCGATCCATCGCGTGCTGCGCGACGCGCTGAGCTCCGCGGGCCGCGACGACGCGGGCTCCGAGGGTCCGTGAGTCGACGGCTCCGACTCGACGCCGAGCTCGTGCGTCGTGGCCTGGCCCGGTCGCGTGACCACGCCGCCTCGCTGATCACCGACGGCAAGGTCCACGTCGCCGGCGCTCGCGCGTCGAAGCCGGCGACGGGGGTCACGACGGACCAGGCCATCGTCGTCAAGGCCGGCGACGAGCCCACGTGGGCCTCGCGGGGAGCGCACAAGCTGCTCGGTGCGCTCGCGGTGTTCGAGCCCGACGGCCTGACGGTGGAGGGTCGACGCTGTCTCGACGCCGGTGCGTCGACCGGTGGATTCACCGACGTCCTGCTGCGTCGCGGAGCGGCCGAGGTGCTCGCGGTCGACGTCGGCTACGGCCAGCTGGTGTGGTCGCTGCAGAGCGACGAGCGGGTGACCGTGATGGATCGCACCAACGTGCGTCACCTGACGCTCGACGACCTCGGCGAGCCGGTGTCGCTGGTCGTGAGCGACCTGTCGTTCATCTCCCTTACCGTGGTCATGCCCGCGCTCACCAGCGTCACCGCACCGGAAGGCGACATCGTGCTGATGATCAAGCCGCAGTTCGAGGTGGGGCGCGAGCAGCTGGGCAAGAACGGCGTCGTCCGCAATCCGCTGCTGCACGCTGACGCGGTCCTTCGCGTCTGCCGGTCCGCTCACGAGCAGGGGTGGGGCACACGAGGGCTGGCGCCCAGTCCGCTGCCCGGTCCGGCGGGCAACGTCGAGTACTTCTGTTGGCTGCGCACCGATGCGCCGGCGCCGGACGAGCAGGCGGCGCACGACGTGGTCGCCGCCGGACCTCTGGTGGGAGGACGCGGATGAGGCGGGTCCTGCTGCTGGCACACACGGGCCGCGACGAGTCGGTGCGGTTCGCGGTCGACTTCGCCCGCGACCTGCAGCGGGAAGACGTCGGCGTCGCGGTGCCGCGCGCCGATCTCGAGGTGTTCGCCGCCGCGGGACTGGTCGACGCCGCGACGTTCGACGACGACCGCGACGGCGTCGAGCTCGCCGTCGTGTTCGGCGGCGACGGGACCATCCTGCGGGCCGCGGAGGCCTGTCGTGGCACCCAGGTGCCGGTGCTCGGCGTCAACCTCGGCCACGTCGGCTTCCTCGCCGAGGCCGACAGCGATGACGTGGGCGAGGTCGTCCGTGGCGTCGTCGATCGGTCGTACACCGTCGAGGAACGGCTCACGGTCGACGTCACGGTCACCGTGGGGGGTGAGGTGGTCGCGACCAACTGGGCGCTGAACGAGGCCAGCGTCGAGAAGGCGGCCCGCGAGCGCATGCTCGAGGTCGTCGTCGAGATCGACGACCGGCCGGTGTCGCGGTGGGGCTGCGACGGCGTCGTCTGTGCGACGCCCACCGGGTCCACCGCGTACAACTTCAGTGCGGGCGGCCCCATCGTGTGGCCCGAGGTCTCGGCCCTGCTGCTCGTCCCCAACAGTGCGCATGCGCTGTTCGCGCGACCCCTGGTCGTGTCACCCGACTCGACGCTCGCGATCGAGGTCGTCGGCGAGACCACCACGGGGGTCCTGTGGTGCGACGGCCGTCGCGCGGCCGACCTGCCGTTCGGTGCACGGGTCGAGGTCACGCGAGGCGTCGAGCCGGTGCGGCTGGCCCGCCTCACCCCCGGACCGTTCGCCGACCGCCTGGTCCGCAAGTTCGAGCTGCCCGTCGACGGGTGGCGTGGCGCGGCCGCGCGCCGGCTCCGAGGGGTGGGCGACTGACATGTGGCACCACCTGCAGCTGTCCGCGCTGGGCGTCATCGAGTCGGCCGAGCTCGCGCTCGGCGAGGGGTTCACCGTCATCACCGGGGAGACCGGAGCCGGCAAGACCATGGTGGTCAC
>JALRKU010000008.1 GCA_023254755.1 Aeromicrobium sp.
GAACGTCGCCACCGTGATGGTCGGCCACGTCACCAAGGACGGCTCGATCGCCGGACCGCGCGTGCTCGAGCACCTCGTCGACGTCGTGCTGCAGTTCGAGGGCGACCGCACGTCCCGCCTGCGGCTGCTGCGGGCCGTCAAGAACCGGTTCGGCCCGGTCGACGAGATCGGCTGCTTCGACCTGGTCGACGACGGCATCGTCGAGGTGCCCGACCCGACCGGTCTGTTCGTGTCGCGCCACGAGACCGCGGTGGCCGGCACGTGCGTCACGGTCACGATGGAGGGACGCCGACCGCTGCTCGCCGAGGTCCAGGCGCTGACGGTCGCCAGCGCGCTCGCGTCGCCGCGCCGCAGCAGCAGCGGCCTCGACTCGTCCCGCGTCGCCATGACGCTCGCGGTCGTCACCAAGCACTGCCGGCTCGACCTGTCGAAGTCCGACGTCTACACCGCGTCGGTCGGGGGTGCCCGGCTGCACGAGCCGGCGGTGGACCTCGCGGTCGCGCTCGCCGTCGCCTCGGCGGCGCGCGACGTCGTGGTGCCGCCCGACCTGGTCGCGATCGGCGAGGTCGGCCTGGCCGGCGAGGTCCGGCCGGTCCAGGAGGTCGCGGCCCGGCTGCGCGAGGCAGCCCGCATCGGCTTCACCCGCGCCATCGTCCCCGCCGGCGCCGAGGGGGCGGCCGACGTCGCCGGCCTCCGGGTCGCCGAGGTGCGCGACGTCGCGTCGGCCGTGCGGCTGCTCGACTCCCCCGCTCCCTACTGATCCCTCCCGGCCCGAGCCGCTGACCGGCGCGGGCGGACGCGCCCGCCCGAGACAGCGTGTCCAGGGCTGGCCCTACACTGGACCGACCCCAGAGGCGGAGGTGAGCAGGCGTGCCCGAACGCGGCGAGAACGACGGCGCCGAGGCGCTGCGCGCTGCCCTGAGCTCGGTGGCGCCGGGCACCCCGCTCCGCGAGGGCCTCGAGCGCATCCTGCGCGGCCGCACCGGCGCCCTGGTCGTCGTCGGCCTCGACAAGACCGTCGAGCAGCTGTCGACCGGCGGCTTCGTCCTCGACGTCCCCTTCACGGCCACGGCGCTGCGCGAGCTGGCCAAGATGGACGGCGCGATCATCCTCGACCGCGATGCGTCCCGGATCCTGCGCGCCGGGGTCCACCTGATGCCCGACCCGACGATCCACACCGAGGAGACGGGCACCCGCCACCGCACGGCCGACCGCGTCGCCCGGCAGACCGGGTTGCCGGTCATCTCGGTGTCGGCGTCCATGCACATCATCGCGCTGTACCTCGACACGGTCCGCCACCAGCTCGAGGAGGCCGGCGCGGTGCTGAGCCGTGCCAACCAGGCGCTGCAGACGCTCGAGCGCTACCGCCAGCGTCTCGACGAGGTCTCCGACGCGCTGTCGGCGCTCGAGATCGAGGATCTCGTCACCGTCCGCGACGTCACGGCCGTCGCCCAACGCCTCGAGATGGTCAGCCGCATCGCCGGAGAGATCGAGACCTACGTGCTCGAGCTGGGCACCGACGGCCGCCTGCTGTCGCTGCAGCTCGACGAGCTGATCGGCGGCGTCGACACCGAGCGCGAGCTCATCATCCGCGACTACATGCCCACCGGTCGCCGGGCTCGTCCCACCGAGACCGTGCTCGCCGACCTGGCGCTGCTCGACTCCACCGACCTGGTCGACCTGGGCACCGTCGCCCAGGCGTTGCGCATCGGTGGCGCCGAGAGCCTCGACACGCCGCTCACCCCGCGCGGCTACCGGCTGCTGGCTCGGGTCCCGCGCCTGCCCAGCACCGTCGTCGATCGGCTCATCGAGCACTTCGGCTCGTTGCAGAAGCTGCTCGCCGCCAGCATGGAGGACCTCACGGTCGTCGAGGGCGTCGGCGACCTGCGCGCCCGCGGTGTGCGCGAGGGCCTGGCCCGGCTCGCCGAGTCGAGCATCCTCGAACGCTACGTCTGACGTCCCACCCAGGCCTCGACCAGCTGCCGGGCGCAGGCGTCGACGCCCAGCGTGCTGTCGAGCTCGACGTCGTAGCCGTGGACGGCGTGCACCGTCGCCAGGTCGCGCACGCCCTCACCGAGCGTGCGGTCGCCGCGCGCTCGCTCGCGGCGTTCGATCTCCTCGGCCGGCGCGTGCAGGCCGACCCAGAACACGTCGAGGCCGGCCAGCGCGTCGTCGAGAGCGTCTGACTGCTCGCGATCCTCGACCACGACGTCGACCAGGACGTCGGCGCCGGCGTCGGCCAGCGCCCTGACGGCGCGCCGGTGACCGTCGAGGACCACGGGTCGCAGGCCCGACCAGTCGCGCACGCGTCCGGACCGGTCACGCGGGAGCACGTCGCCGAACAGGAACAGGTCGAGCCCGAACGCCAGGAAGGGACGCGGTAGCAGCGGCTGGACCGCACGCACGAGGGTGCTCTTGCCGGCGCTGCCGGGGCCGTTGATGACGACGACGCAGCCTGGCATCAGTCCGGCGGGTCCTCGGTCGCGTCGTCGTCACCGGAGGGCTTCTCGGTCTTCTTCGGCTCGTCGGTCTTCGCGTCCTGGGTGGCCTTCGGCGCCGGTCGGGCGAGCAGCGAGAACGAGGCCTTGCCGGGCTCACCGCCGAGCGTGCCGGCCTCGACCAGGTACGTGCCGGCGGGCGCCCAGCCCTCCTTCTTCGAGCAGGTGCTGCCCGAGCCGCGGCCCGACCACTCGGTGACGACGAACGTCGCCCACCGCGCCGACAGCTCGACGGGCTCGGTGAGCAGCGACTGCTTGCAGACGGTGGAGTCCCAGACCGCCTTGTCGTTGGCGCTGATGATCGCGACCAGGTCGGCATCGCCAGGCTGCAACGTGCACGACGTGGTCTCCGTGGTGCTGACCACGAGCCCGATGTCGACCGCGCCGCGGTTCTCCTGCTTGGGCCGGACCGTCGGCGTGACGCGGACCTGCTGCGGATCGCAGGCCCGGTCGTCGGTCGACAGGTTCACCGGGATCGTGCCGTCGGACGCCGCGACCGCGGTGGGCTGTGCTGCGGTCGGGGAGCTCTTCGGGGCGGGCCGGTCGGCACTGCCCCCGGGCGCGACCTGCAGGGCGATCCAGACCAGGGCGATGACGCCCGCGAGGACCAGCAGGCGACGCCGCCAGAACACGGCGGACGACGTCGGCGCAGGCACCCCTCCACGCTAGGCGACCGTGGCGCCGTGCGACGATCGACGCGCCATGGCGAGCCTGGGACGCGACCGCGATCTGCCGGTCGAGGAGCTGCACCACCGCGTCGTGGCGTGGTTCGACCGCGAGGCGCGCGACCTGCCGTGGCGACGCGATCCTCGACCCTGGCCCGTGCTCGTGTCGGAGCTGATGCTCCAGCAGACGCCCGTGGTGCGCGTGCTGCCGGTCTTCGAGGCCTGGATGGAGCGCTGGCCCACCCCCGCCGACCTGGCGGCCGCGCCCAGTGGAGACGCGGTGCGCGCGTGGGGTCGTCTGGGCTACCCACGGCGCGCCCTGCGCCTGCACGCGGCCGCCGTCGCGATCACCGAGCACCACGGGGGCGAGGTGCCCGGCACGTACGACGAGCTCATCGAGCTGCCCGGCGTGGGTGACTACACCGCGGCAGCCGTCGCGTCGTTCGCGTTCGGCGGCCGGCACGCGGTGCTCGACACCAACGTGCGGCGTGTGCTGGTGCGGGTCCTCGAGGGTGAGCAGTACCCCGCGAAGGGCGTGACGGCGGCCGAGCGTCGGCTGGCGAACGACGTGCTGCCGGTGACCGGCGCCGAGCGCTGGGCCGCGGCCACGATGGAGCTCGGGGCCGTCGTGTGCACCGCGCGCTCGCCGCGCTGCGGCGCGTGCCCGGTGGCCGACCTGTGCCGCTGGCGCGCGCTCGGCCATCCCGAGCACGACGGCCCGGCCCGGCGTGGCCAGCCGTGGGCCGGCACCGACCGCCAGGTGCGGGGCCGTCTCCTGGCGGTGCTGCGCGACGCCGACGGGCCCGTGCCCCGCCCGGTTCTCGAGTCCGTCTGGGACGACGCCGTCCAGCGCGAGCGCTGCCTCGACTCCCTCGTCGCCGACGGCCTCGTCGACCCCCTGACCGACGACCTCTTCGCGCTGCCCACGTGAGTCCGTGAATCCCAGGAGCCACCAGATTCACACGGCAGCGTGGGAAACCCCCCATGACGACAACAAGCTTGTTGTCGTCAACCCCGGTTTCACACGGCAGCGTGGGAAACCGGGGACACGAGTGACGACTGAGAGCCGCCGACGCGACGAGGCCCCGGGACCCTGCTGGGTCCCGGGGCCTCGTGCGAACCGGTGACTACTCGGCGGAGCCGTCGCCGATGGCCGCCGTGGCGACCTCCTCGAGCTCGAGGGTGCCCTTGTCGCGGCCGTCGAAGGTGAAGTGCGCCTCGGCGCCCTCGCCCTCCACGTCGACCAGGACCAGCTGGCCACCTCGGATCTCGCCGTACAGCATCTTCTCGGCGAGCACGTCCTCGATCTCGCGCTGGACGGTGCGACGCAGCGGACGCGCGCCCAGCACGGGGTCGAAGCCGATCGAGGCCAGACGCTCCTTGGCCGGAATCGTCAGCTCGATGCTGATGTCACGGTCGACCAGGCGGGACTCCAACGACGCGATCATCATGTCGACCATCTGCAGGATCTCGTCCTGCGTCAGCGGCGGGAACACGATGACCTCGTCGACGCGGTTCAGGAACTCGGGCCGGAAGTGCTGCTTGAGCTCGGTCGAGACCCGCTCCTTCATCTTCTCGTACGTGCCGACCGTGTCGCCCGCCTGGGAGAAGCCCAGGTTGACGCCCTTGGAGATCTCCCGCGCACCGAGGTTGGTGGTCATGATGATCACGGCGTTCTTGAAGTTGACGACGCGACCCTGACCGTCGGTGAGGTGTCCCTCCTCGAGGATCTGCAGCAGCGAGTTGAAGATGTCCGGGTGCGCCTTCTCGATCTCGTCGAACAGGACGACGGAGAACGGCTTGCGACGGACCTTCTCGGTGAGCTGGCCGCCCTCTTCGAAGCCGACGAACCCGGGAGGGGCACCGAACAGACGCGAGACGGTGTGCTTCTCGCCGTACTCACTCATGTCGAGCGAGATGAGAGCGCCTTCGTCGTCGAACAGGAACTCGGCAAGCGCCTTGGCGAG
>JALRKU010000032.1 GCA_023254755.1 Aeromicrobium sp.
CGACGGCGTCGAGCACGCCGACGTCGTGGTGGTCGGCTTCGGCATCGCCGGGGGCTGCGCGGCCCTGGAGGCCGCGCGGGCCGGCGCGCGCGTGGTGCTGCTCGAGAGGGCGGCCGTGCACGGCGGCACGTCGTCGCTCTCGGGCGGGCCACGACGCCGGTCGGCTCGAGGGCGTCGACACGGTGATCGCCACGACGGCGGTGCGCGAGGACAATCCCGAGGTCGTCGAGGCGCAGCGCCGGGGCCTGCGGCTCTGGCCCCGGTCGGCCGGCCTGCAGTCGGTGCTGCTGCAGGGGCGGGCCGTCGCGGTGGCGGGCACCCACGGCAAGACCACGACCACCGCGATGCTGACGTGCGCCCTGCAGGGTGCGGGGGCCGACCCGTCGTTCGCGATCGGCGCCGAGGTGCCGAGCCTGGGCGCCAACGCGGCCCGGGGGAGCGGCGACGTGGTGGTCGCCGAGGCCGACGAGAGCGACGGCGCGTTCCTTGTCTACACGCCCCACGGCGTGGTCGTCACCAACGTCGACGCCGACCACCTCGACCAGTGGGGCACCGAGGAGGCCTACGCCGAGGCGTTCTCGACCTTCGTCGGTCACGCCACCGGGTTCGCCGTGCTCAACGCCGACGATCTCGCGGCGGCTCGTCTCGCCGGCGACGTGGGCGACGGGGTCGAGGTGCTGACGGCAGGATTCGGCGCCGGTGCGCGCCTCCGCGGCTCGGACCTGCGGGTCCGCGCCGACGGCACGTCGTTCACGGCTCGTCTCGACGACGGCCCCGCCGTCGCGGTCGAGCTCGCCGTGCCGGGCGAGCACTACGCGGTCGACGCGCTCCTCGCGCTCGGTGCGGGTCTGCTGCTCGGGCACGACGCGGCGGCGCTGGCCGACGGGCTGGCCACGTACACGGGCGCGGCACGACGCATGCAGCTGGTCGGCAGCGCCGGCGGGGTGCGGGTCTTCGACTCCTACGCCCACCACCCGACCGAGATCGTCGCCGACCTGGCCGCCGCCCGGGCGATCGCCGACGGCGACCGGCTCGTGGTCGCCTACCAGCCGCACCTCGTCAGTCGCACCCGGATCTACGGCCGCGCCATGGGTCGCGCGCTCTCGGCGGCGGATCGGGTGGTCGTCGCCGACCTCTACCTCGCACGGGAGGACCCGGATCCGCAGGTCACCGCGGAGCTGGTCGTGGCGGCAGTCGACGGCCCGCCGGCATCGGCCGGAGGGCCCGTGGCCGGTCTGGCCGCGGTCCTCCTCGGCGAGCTGCGCCCTGGGGACCTGCTGCTGACCCTCGGGGCCGGAGACGTCACGACGGTCGGGCCCCAGGTCCTCGAGGCGCTCGCGGCGGGCGGACCGCGCGCGTGAGCGACCGGTTCACGGCCCGCCGCGTCGGTCTGCGGCGACGCCGGTGGTTCCGGATCCTCGTCGCGGTGCTGGCGGTGGTCGTCGCCGCACTCGTCGCCTGGCTCGTCTGGTTCTCGTCGGTCCTCGCCGTGCGGTCCGTCGAGGTCGACGGGCTGACCACGCTGACCGCGGCGCAGGTGCGCACCGTCGCCGACGTCTCGACGGGCGAGCCGCTCGCCCGCGCGGACCTGACCGCGATCGAGTCGCGCGTCGAGCAGATGCCCCGGGTGCGCTCGGCCGAGGTGTCCCGCTCGTGGCCACGCACCGTCCGCATCGAGGTCGAGGAGCGCACGGCCGTGATGTGGAGCGAGGAGGGTGGCGAGATCCACGGCATCGACCGGTACGGGGTGGACTTCCGCACCTACCGCAAGGAGCCGAAGGGGCTGGTCGAGGCGCGGATCGACGCGCTCGACGCCGAGGTGCGGCTCGAGACCACCCGGGCGGCCGCCGAGGTGGCCGAGCTGCTGAGGACCAGCAAGCCGCGCTGGGCCCGGCAGGTCCAGGCGATCACCGGCGGGTCGCAGGACTCGATCACGCTCGACCTCAGCAAGGGCCGCACGGTCGTCTGGGGGAGTCCTGCGCAGGGGGAGCGCAAGCTCGAGGTCCTCGAGTCGTTGCTCACGATCGACGCCCGGGGCTACGACGTCAGCGCCCCCGACCAGCCCACGACCAAGGACTGAGCCCGGTGCTCGGCGTGTCGGCCGAGACCACCATCAGTCACAGGCGTAGCGTCAGCACCACGGTCGAG
>JALRKU010000064.1 GCA_023254755.1 Aeromicrobium sp.
GGCGAGCACGCGCGCCTGGCGGCCGCTGCGGGCGACGGCGAGCTCGCCGACCACTTCTTCCACCGCAACTTCGAGGCGCTCTACGGCACCTGACCTCGGACCCCAGGCCCTGGCCCGCAACGGCGCGACGCCAGCTGCACGACCCGACACCCACCGCAGCACCCACGTCCCACACACCAGGAGAACCGATGACCGACATCGACGACCAGATCGCCGCCAACATCGAGGCCTCGCTCGCCGAGATCGCGCACCCGTCGCTGCCGAAGGGCACGAACCTCTACGGCTCCACCAAGATCTTCCCCGACTACCAGGCCGAGGAGGGCCAGTCGTACTTCACCCTGATCCACGGCATCCCGCACGAGTCGTCGGTCAGCTTCGTCGCGATCCTGCAGGCGACCCGCGCGCTGCGCAAGGGCTTCGAGACCGCGATCTACTTCTACGGCCCCGGCACCCTGGCCTGTTCGGCCAACCGCGGCTTCCCCACCACGGGCGACGCCGGGTTCCCCGGCGAGCTCAACATGAACGGCTCGCTCGAGACCTACATCGCCGAGGGCGGCACGGTCTACTGCTGCCGCTTCGGTCTGGCGCTGCACGGCATCCGTGAGGAGGACCTGATCGAGGGCGTCATCCCGGCGCACCCGCTCGACGTGCAGGACGCGCTCATCCACTACGCCCGCAAGGGCGCCATCATCAACTCGACGTACAACCTCTGAGGCCGACGAGATGACCGCACCGTCCTCGCAGCAGGAGACGCGCACGTCGACGCGGGTCGACGTGGCCATCCAGGGCATCCGTCTGCTCGACGCCCCGCTCACGCGCCCCAACGGCGCCGGGCCGAGCGCCGACGGGCATGTGCTGCTGGACGGGGTCGGTGCGGCCATCCCGCTCGACCCCCGCAGCCCGTACACGGTCGCTGGCGGCAAGCTGCTGCTCGACGGCGCCGACACGGGGCTTGGGGTCGAGGCCGTCGCCCGGCCACGCTTCTACGACCTGACCACGTCGGACGGCACGAGCATGGAGATGGTCGCGCGGCTCCATGCCGCCGATGTGCTCGCGACCACCGTCGTGCAGACGTGCATGCGCTACGACCCGTCCGACCGCTGCCGGTTCTGCGCCATCGAGCAGTCGCTCGAGCAGGGCACGACGGTCGCGGTCAAGACGCCGCAGCAGATCGCCGAGGTCGCCCAGGCCGCGCACGACCTGGACGGCGTCCGCCAGATGGTGATGACCACCGGCACCTCCCGCGGGCGCGACCGCGGCGCCACGCATCTCGCGCGCTGCGTCCGCGCCGTCCGTGAGGTGCTGCCCGACCTGCCCATCCAGGTGCAGATCGAGCCGCCCGGCGACCTGGCCTCGATCACCGAGCTCTACGAGGCCGGCGCCCGCTCGATCGGCATCCACGTCGAGTCGATGGACGACGACGTCCGCCGCCGCTGGATGCCGGGCAAGGCCACCGTCCCGCTCGACGAGTACCGCGCCGCCTGGCGCGAGGCCGTCCGCGTGTTCGGCCACAACCAGGTCTCGACCTACCTGCTGGTCGGCCTGGGCGAGGACGCGGACGAGCTCGTCGCCGCAGCGACCGAGCTGATCGACATGGGTGTCTACCCGTTCGTGGTGCCGTTCCGCCCGCTCGCGGGCACGCTCGCCACGGACGTCGACCGCGCCCCGGCCCCCAGCCGTCGCGACGTCGGCTCCGTCACGGTGCGCGTCGCCGCGGCGCTGCGGCGCGCCGGCATGGCCGGGTCCGACCAGGCCGCCGGCTGTGCTGCGTGCGGCGCCTGCTCGGCCCTGAGCTGCGAGGGCGCCTGACATGAGCCTCGACCACGGCATCCTGACCGGCACCCGCCCGGGCCACGTCGCGGCACCACCGACGTGGCTCGTGGTCCAGGCCGGACCCGCCGAGCTGACGGACTACCGACGGCTGCGTCGCGAGGTGTTCGTCCGCGAGCAAGGGCTCTTCGACGTCAGCGACCACGACGACGTCGACGACGATGCGCGTACGGTCGTGCTGGTCGCGCGCACGCAGGACGGCACGGTCCTCGGCGGCGTGCGGGTCCACCCGGCCCCGCACCCCGCGACAGCCGACCGCGACCTCGGGTGGTGGCGGGGGAGCCGCCTCGTGGTGGCGCCCTCGGCACGCCAGGGCGCCGGCGTGGGAGCCGCGCTCGTGCGGGCCGCGTGCGCCCTCGCGGAGTCGGTGGGGGCACTGCGGTTCGACGCCACGGTCCAGGAGCGCCACGCATCGCTGTTCACACGCCTCGGCTGGCGGTCCAGGGGACAGGTCGACCTGCTGGGACACCCGCACGTCGAGGTCGACTGGCCGATCGAGCGCACCCGACGGCTCGTCGCCGCGACCAAGTCGCCGCTCGGCTCCCTGCTGGCCGGCCTCGCCGGACCCGACGGCTTCCGCGGCGACGACGGCGCACCCGTGCCCGGCTCCGACCTGGTCGCCGCGTGCGACGCGATCATCCCGTCCATGGTCGAGCGCGACCCCGAGTGGGCCGGCTGGTGCGCCGTGCTCGTCAACGTCAACGACCTCTCGGCCATGGGCGCCACGCCCGTCGGCCTCCTCGACGCCGTCGCCGCGCGCGACGCCTCCTTCGCCCGCCGCGTCCTGTCCGGGCTGCGCGCCGGGGCCCAGGCCTGGGGCGTGCCGGTCCTCGGCGGGCACACCCAGCTGGGCGTGCCGGCGGCGCTGTCGGTGACCGCGCTGGGCCGGACCGACCGGCCCGTCCCCGGCGGGGGCGGCCGGCCGGGCGACCGACTCCGCGTCACGGCCGACCTCGGCGGCGACTGGCGCCCGGGCTACCGCGGCGCCCAGTGGGACTCCTCGTCGCACCGCACCGCCGACGAGCTCCGGGCCCTCGGCACCGTCGTGCCGCGCCTCGCGCCGACGGCCGCCAAGGACGTCAGCATGTCGGGCCTGGTCGGCACGACCGGCATGCTCGCCGAGGCCAGCGGCTGCCGCGCCGTGATCGACGTCGAGCGGGTGCCCACGCCCGCCGCCGCGACCACCGGCGACTGGCTCACCTGCTTCCCCGGGTTCGCGATGGTCACCGCCGAGCGGTCCGACGCACCCACCGATCCACACCTGCCGGCGTTCGTCGAGTCGCGGTCGTGCGGGGACCTGGTCCCCGGACGCGGCGTCGGACTGCGCTGGCCCGACGGCGTCGTCACCGAGGCCGTCACGTCCACCGTCACCGGCATGGGAGCAGCATCATGACCAGCACCACCGTCGCGGCCGTGTCCGCGAACTTCGGTCGCGACGTCGACCAGAACCTCGCCCAGATCGCGGCGCTCACCGACGAGGCCCGCCTCCACGGCGCGTCGCTCGTCGCCTTCCCCGAGGCCTGCATCGGCGGGTACCTCTCGGTGCTCGGCGCCGGCCGCGACGGCAGCGGCGACGAGCAGCCCGACTCGCTGCCACCGGTCACCGACCTCGACGGGCCCGAGCTGCGACGCATCGCCGAGATCGCCGGCGACACGACGCTGGTCGTCGGCTTCTGCGAGCAGGACGGCGACACCCGCTACAACAGCGCGGCCGTCGTCAGCGGCGACGGCGTGCTCGGCGTGCACCGCAAGGTGCACCAGCCGCTCGGCGAGCACCTCTTCTACGACGCGGGCGACGTGTTCCGCGCCTTCGAGACGCCGGTCGGGCGCCTCGGCATGCTGATCTGCTACGACAAGGCGTTCCCGGAGGCGGCCCGCTCGCTGGCCCTCGACGGCGCCGAGGTCGTCGCCTGCATCTCGGCCTGGCCCGCGTCGCGCACCTCGTCGGCCGGCGACATCGCCGACGACCGGTGGACGCACCGCTTCAACCTGTTCGACCAGGCGCGGGCGCTGGAGAACCAGATCGTCTGGGTCGCCTCGAACCAGCACGGCACGTTCGGCTCGCTGCGGTTCGTGGCGAACGCCAAGGTCGTCGGTCCCGGCGGCGACGTGCGGGCCACGACCGGCACCGAGACGGGTCTGGCGATCGCGCCCCTCGACGTGCAGGCCGAGCTGGAGACGGCACGCCGCGCGATGTTCCACCTGCGCGACCGGCGCCCCGACCTGTACGTGGAGCCCGTCCATGCCTGAGATGACCGTGTCGGTGCGCTGGCCCGACGGATCGACCAGCCGGCTGTACTCGCCGTCGCTGGTGATGCACGACCACCTCGACGTCGGCGCCAGCTATCCCGTCGCGGAGTTCACCGAGCGCGCCACCACGGCGCTCGGGATCGCCAGCGACCGCGTGCTCGCGAAGTTCGGCTTCCGGTGCACGTCGGCCGCCGCCACCGTCGAGCAGATCGAGCGCGAGACGGCGCCGTTCTCGCCGACCGACCCCGTCGAGGTGCTCGCGATGCACCCACCCCTGCCGCAGGAGGCATGATGCAGCACGTCGACGTCGCGATCGTCGGAGCCGGCCAGGCCGGGCTCGCGGTCAGCTGGCACCTCACGCGCGAGGGGGTCGACCACGTCCTGCTCGACGAGAGCACACCCGCCCACGAGTGGGCCGACTCCCGCTGGGACGCGTTCACCCTGGTCACGCCCAACTGGCACTGCCGCCTCCCCGGCTGGGAGTACGACGGCGACGACCCCGACGGCTTCATGACCCGTGATGAGGTCGTCGCGTGGCTCGACGGCTACGTCCGCAGCTTCGACCCGCCCGTGCGCACCCACACCCGGGTCACCGAGGTCCGGCTCGCTGCCGAGGGCGGCTACGTCGTGGCGCTCAGCTCGGCCGACGGCGACGAGGAGCTGCACGCCGACCAGGTCGTGGTCGCGACCGGCGGCTACCACCGTCCCGTCGTCCCCGACTGGGCCAACGCGATCGACCCGACCGTCGAGCAGGTGCACTCGCAGCAGTACCTGAACGCCGACCAGCTGCCCGACGGCGCCGTGCTGGTCGTCGGTACGGGGCAGTCCGGGGCGCAGATCGCCGAGGACCTCCACCTCGAGGGCCGCACCGTCCACCTCGCCCTCGGCAGCGCGCCGCGCGTGGCCCGCACCTACCGCGGCCGCGACGCGATGACCTGGCTCAGCGACATGGGGCTGTACGACACGCCCGTGCAGCAGTACCCCGGCGGCCTGGCCGCCCGCGAGAAGACCAACCACTACGTCACGGGCCGCGACGGCGGACGCGACATCGACCTGCGCCAGTTCGCGGCCGAGGGCATGCACCTCTACGGCGCGCTGACCGGCGGGCGGGGCACGGACCTGGCGTTCGCCCCCACCCTCACCGCGTCGCTCGACGCCGCCGACGCCGTCTACAACTCGATCTGCCGCGACATCGACCGCTTCATCGAGCGCGAGGGCATCGACGCCCCGGAGCAGGACCACTACACCCCGGTGTGGGCTCCCGAGACGCAGCCGACGTCGCTCGACCTCGCGGCGGCCGGCGTCACCTCGATCGTCTGGGCGATCGGCTACCGACCCGACTACCGCTGGCTGCGCGTCGGCGTGTTCGACGGCACGGGCCGCCCCACGCACCACCGCGGCGTGACGGCCTCCGACGGGCTGTACTTCGTGGGCCTGCCCTGGATGCACACGTGGGGATCGGGCCGGTTCCTCGGCGTCGCCCGCGACGCCGAGCACATCGCGTCGCAGGTGCTGGCGCTCCGTTCAGCCCAGCCCGCCGCGGTCGGGTTCTGACGTGGCGACGCTCCGCCTCGCGGCCGTCGCGGCCCACTTCGGTCGCGACGTCGAGCGGGCGATCCTCAAGGTGCACGGCATCGTCGAGGACGCCCGCAGCCAGGGGGCGGACCTGCTGGTCCTGCCGTACGGCACGCTCGGCGGCTACATCGGCGACCTGCGTCGCCCCGACCCCGACGCCCTGCCACCGGCGCTCACCCGCGACTCCGCCGAGCTGCGCCGCATCGGCCAGCTCGCGCAGGACATGGTCGTCTGCCTCGGGTTCACCGAGGAGCACGACGGACGGCTGTACGAGGCCGCCGTGTGCCTCACCGGCGACGGCGTGCTCGGCCACCACCGCAAGGTGCACCAGCCGGCCGGGGAGTCACTGGCGTTCGCGGCCGGCGAGTCGTTCCGCGCCTTCGACACCCCCGTTGGTCGCATGGGCATGCTCATCGACTACGACAAGACGTTCCCCGAGGCGTCGCGCTCCCTGGCGCTCGACGGCGCCGAGGTCATCGCGTGTCTGTCGGCCTGGCCCGCCAGCGTCACCGATCGGGCGTCGCGGCTGACGCAGGACCGCCAGTCGCGGCTGTTCGACCTGTACGACAGCGCACGGGCCGCCGAGAACCAGGTGATCTGGGTGTCGTCGAACCAGACCGGCGTGATGGGCGGGCTGCGCTTCCTCGGCCAGGCGAAGGTCGTCGGACCTGGCGGGGACGTGCTCGCACGCACGTGGTCCAAGGGCGCGCTCGCGGTCGCCGAGGTCGACGTCGCGCACGAGATCACGCGCGCCCGACGCGTGCTGCACCACCTCAAGGAGCTCAGCCCGAGCAGCTACGTCGCGCACCCCCAGGGGGACCGGTGAGGATCGCGCTGCTGACCTACTCCTCCAAGCCCCGGGGCGGCGTCGTGCACACGCTGGCGCTCGCCGAGGCGCTCGCCCGCACCGGCCAGGACGTCCACGTGTGGACCCTCGCGCGCGGCGGCGACCGGTCGTTCTTCCGCCCGGTCGACCCCGCGGTCACGGTGCACGCCGTGCCGTTCGAGCATCTCGACGGCGAGGACGTCGGTGCGCGGATCCTGCGCTCGATCGTGCGTCTGCGCGAGGCGTTCGCGGTGCACCGCAACGACTACGACGTCGTGCACGCCCAGGACTGCATCAGCGCCAACGCGGCGCTGCCCTGCGTGCGAACCATCCACCACCTCGACACCTTCACGACGCCCGAGCTGGCCGCGTGCCACGAGCGGGCGGTCACCGAGCCAAGCGCACGGATCTGCGTCTCGCGGGCCGTGGCCGACGAGGTCGCGCTGGGCTGGGGTCTGCGGCCCGCCGTCATCCCCAACGGCGTCGACGCCCCGCGGTTCGAGGCCGGTGCGGCGGACGCCGCCGGACGGGCCCGGTGGGCCGACAAGCTGGGCCCCTACGTCCTTGCGCTCGGCGGCATCGAGCCGCGCAAGGGCAGCATCGACCTGCTCGAGGCCTACGCGATGCTGCGTCGGCGCCGACCCGACCTGCGGCTCGTCTTCGGCGGCGGCGAGACGCTGTTCGACTACCGCGACTACCGCCGGGCCTTCGAGCGCCGGGCTCAGCAGCTG
>JALRKU010000115.1 GCA_023254755.1 Aeromicrobium sp.
CGAGCAGCTCGGCTGGCGCCTGCCCGACCAGATCGTCATCCCCGTCGCCTCGGGATCGCAGCTCACCAAGGTCCACAAGGCGTTCCAGGAGCTCATCGCGCTCGGGCTCGTCGAGGACAAGCCCTACAAGGTCTTCGGCGCGCAGGCCACGGGCTGCAACCCGGTCGCCACGGCGTACAAGGCGGGCGTCGACGCCATCCGTCCGGTCAAGCCCGACACGATCGCCAAGAGCCTCGCGATCGGCAACCCGGCCGACGGCATCTACGTCCTCGACATCACGCGCGAGACGGGCGGCGCCGTCGAGGAGGTCACGGACGACGAGATCCGCGAGGCCATCGTGCTGCTGGCCCGCACCGAGGGCATCTTCACCGAGACCGCCGGAGGCACCACCGTCGGCGTGCTGAAGAAGCTCGTCGAGAGCGGCCTGCTCGACCCCGAGCTCGAGACCGTGGCGATCAACACCGGCCACGGCCTCAAGACGCTCGACGCGGTGTCGGGAGCCGTGGGCCCCTACGCCACCATCGCCCCCACCTACGCGGCCTTCGCGGCCGCCGGAATCGCCTGAGGAGCCCGCCCCGTGAGCATCAACGTCCGGATCCCGACCATCCTGCGCCCCTACACCCAGGAGCAGTCGCAGGTCACCGCCGAGGGCGAGACCCTGACCGACGTGCTGGACTCGCTCGAGGCGTCGTACCCCGGCATCAAGGCGCGGGTCGTCGACGACGAGGGCAAGCTGCGCCGCTTCGTCAACATCTACGTGGCCGAGGAGGACGTGCGCTTTGCGCAGGGTCTCGACACCCCCACCCCCGACGGCACCCAGGTCTCCATCATCCCGGCCGTCGCCGGAGGGTCCTGCTAGACCTCTGCGGTCCCTCGGGGTCGTGCGCCGCCGACCTCGTGGGACAGGTCGCTTGGCCCTGTCGTGACGTCGCGTCAGTCGCTAGGCTCGCTGGCAGCGGCCATGGCGGGTGGCCGCCAGCACGGATCAGGTGGGAGTGGGCGGCATGGCGCAGGGCACCGTCAAGTGGTTCAACGCCGACAAGGGCTACGGCTTCATCGCGGTCGACGGGCAGGACGACGTCTTCGTCCACTGGTCCAAGATCGCGTCCGAGGGCTACAAGACCCTCGAGGACGGCCAGCCGGTCACGTTCGAGGTGGTCGACGGGCCCAAGGGGCGCGAGGCGCACGAAGTCGTCGGCGGCTGAGACCGTGGAGCGTCCCGACCCCCTGCGGACCCGTTCCCGGTGGTGACGCGTAACACGCTGTTCATGTGACACTTGCAATGTCACATCGCGACTGTCAATACTCTCGGTATGTCTCTTCTCGTCGCAGCCGAGCCCGCGCCCGTCGGTGGCGCCGCCCTCGACCAGGTCATCGGCCTGAGCGTCGCCGCGATCGTCGTGACGCTCGGCCTCACCGCGATCGCGTGGGCCCACCGCACGCACCGGATCGAGTGGTTCCAGCGCCTGGGCGACACCCTCGGTGCCCGGTTCCAGACGCCGGGCTGGAACATCATCCCGACGATGTTCGTCACCAGCTCGCTGATCGTCGCGCTGCTGGGGTTCTTGTGGGACGTCAGCCTGCACGCCGGTCGTGGCCGTGACGAGGGACCTCTCGCCAACCCCGCGCACTACCTGATCCTGTACGGGCTGTTCGCCCTGTTCATCGCGGGCATGGCGGCGATCGTCTACCCACGCGACGGCCAGAAGCCCGGCATCGCCGCCGTGCGGATCACCCGCCGCTGGTACGCGCCGGTCAGCGGCATCTTCATCGCCGCGTGCGGCTTCTACGCCCTCATCGGCTTCCCGCTCGACGACGTGTGGCACCGGCT
>JALRKU010000162.1 GCA_023254755.1 Aeromicrobium sp.
GCTTAAGCGCGACATAGCCCGGCGTGTGCAGGCCAAGGGCGATCCACACCTGCTTGCTGCGCACCTTGTCCATGGCCAGCGCCGAGCCCAGCACGCCGGGGTAACGGGCGAAATAACGGTCGATGTACTCCTGCGCTTCCTTGCGGCCGACGTCGATCTGCTTGGCCAGGCCGAAGGCGCTCATGCCGTAGATCAGGCCGAAGTTGATCGCCTTGGCGCTGCGGCGCTGATCGGTGAGGCCGGACCTGAGGCACTGGTGCCGCTGAACACGATGCCTGGAGCGTCACCGCTCGGCGGACTTGGAGGCGCGAACATCGATACCGTGGTGATCAACGTAAGCGGATTCGCGGACGGTGCGGGGGACGTCGTCGACGGCTGGTGCGGGTCCGTCGCCCATGACGACGCGATCCTCGGTGCCGTGCGCGTAGTGGTTCGTGCCACCGAGTCGCAGTCCGAGGGCGCCCGCGAACGCCGCCTCGACGGGACCGGCGTTCGGGCTCGGGTGACCCGGGGCGTCGTGACGCCAGGCGTGCAGCGCGGGCCCGGGGCGACCGGAGACGAGGGCCGCCAGCAGGGCCGCGAGCCTCGCCGGCACCAGGTTCAGCAGGTCGTCGAGCCGAGCTGCCGCCCAGCCGAACCGCAGGTACCGCTCGCTGCGGTGGCCGATCATCGCGTCGAGCGTGTTGGCGGCCCGGTACGCCAGCAGCCCGGGAACGCCGGCCACGGCGCCCGCGACGAGCGGGGCGACGACCGCGTCGGAGCTGTTCTCGGCGACCGACTCGACCGCGGCCCGCGCGACCTCGTCGGGCGACAGCGTCGTCGTGTCACGGCCGACCAGGTGCGTCAGCCGCTTTCGGGCGCCGGGGAGGTCGCCGCCCTCGAGCAGCGCGTGCACCGCCGTCGCCTCCCGGCCGAGCGACCGGCCACCGACCACGGCCCACGTTGCAACCGCCGTGGTGAGCGCGGTGGGCACGGGCCCCGGCGCCGCCCGGGCGACGACGCGTCCCACGAGCCAGGACCCGCCGACCAGCGTGGCCACGTGGACGACCCCAGCCGGGCGGTCGTCCCGGTACGTCCGGCCCTCGAGCGCCGCGGCGGTGGTGCCGAACCAGGCGACCGGGTGGTGGCGGGCGGGATCGCCCAGCACCCGATCGGCCGCGAAGCCGAGCAGCAGGCCCGCGCTGCGGGAGACGTTCACGGGACGATCCTCCCCCGAGGGGCGGTGCCTCGATAGCCTGTGCGTGACGTGAGGCGGGTGCGATGAAGACTCTGGTGACCGGCGGCGTGCGGTCGGGCAAGTCCTTCCACGCCGAGTCGCTGCTGGTCGGTGCCGAGTCCGTGACGTACGTGGCACCGGGCCCCGAGGCCGATCCGGCGACCGATCCGGAGTGGGCGTCGCGGGTCGCGTCGCACCAGGCCCGCCGGCCCGGGCACTGGGTCACCGCCGAGACCCACGACCTCGCCGACGCGATCACCGGCGCTCCCGGCGCGGTGCTGATCGACTGCCTGGGCACGTGGCTCACGGCCACGATCGACGAGCTCGACGGCTGGGACGCGACCCTGGAGGACTGGCAGCCGGTGCTCATGGAGCGACTCGACCTCACGTGTGCCGCGATCTCGGCGCACACCGACGACGTCGTCGCAGTCACCAACGAGGTCGGGCTCGGCGTCGTGCCCGAGCACCGCAGCGGCCGGGTCTTCCGCGACCTGCTCGGCGTCGTGAACCAGCGCGTCGCGGCCGAGTGCGACGACGTGCTGCTCGTCGTCGCGGGGCGTGTGCTGCGGCTCTGACGTCATCCGGCGAAGAACACGAAGCGGGTGGTCGACGCCGCTAGGACCGCGGCGAACGACGTCTCGACGAGGGCGCCGAACACGTCGCCCGTGACGCCGCCGAATCGCGTGACGCACCGCCGCAGCACGACGAGCGCGACGAGCAGGCCGACGGCCACCGCGACCGGACCCCGCCACCACGGCAGGTCGGTCGTGTCGTAGACCGCGGCCGATGCAGCGAGGGCCGCCAGCCAGACGAGCGCCGCCACGACCACCGGCACGGTCCCTGCCAGCGGCGCGGCGAGACCGTCGGCACGGGCGGCGGGAACCGGCCGGGCGCAGGCCAGCGCCAGCGTCGCGCGGGACACGACGACGCCGAGCCCGACGACCGCCCAGCCGTGCTGGTGCAGCGTCACGGCAGCCGCCGCGACGATCTGGAGGAGGAGGACCAGCACGAGGGCCGCGACGCCGGCGGGTCCGGCCGCCCCGCTCTTCATCACGGTCAGCGAGCGCTGCCGGTCGTGGCCCGACGTCAGGCCGTCGGCGACGTCGGACAGCCCGTCGAGGTGCAGGGCACGGGTGCCCAGCGCGAGCACGCCCACGCAGACGATGGCCGTGACGACGTGGTCGACGTCCAGGTGCGTCGGCAGCAGCCAGGCGAGCAGCGCCACGGTGCCCGCCAGAGGGAGCACGGCCAGCGGGGCGATCGCCATCGCGATCCCGCCCGACCGCCGGTCGACCACCGCGGGTGGTGGGACCCGCAGGACCGTCAGCGTGCCGACCGACAGCAGCAGGCCGTCGCGCCACGACCTGCCGTGCTGTCGGTCGGGATCAGGCATCGTCCGGCAGCAGGTCCGCGAGCAGCGCGACGTCGCGCAGCAGCAGGGCCGCCGATCGCACGATCGGGACCGCGGCCATCGCCCCGCTGCCCTCGCCGAGGCGCATCCCCAGGTCGAGGACGGGCTCGAGGCCCAGCTTGTCGAGCGCCAGCGCCAGGGCGGGCTCGGTCGACCGGTGACCTGCGGCGAACCACGCCGCGGCTCCCGGGGCGAGCCGGTCGGCCATGAGTCCGGCGGCGACCGAGATGACGCCGTCGAGGAGGACGGGGACACCTGCGCGCGCGGCGGCGGCCATGAACCCGGCCGACGCGGCGAGGTCCGCGCTGCCGAGCGCCGTGAGGGTGTCCACCGGATCGGCCACGCGGTCACCCGCACGGTCGAGCGCGGCCTGGACCACCTGGACCTTGTGCGCGTGGGCGACCTCGTCGACGCCGGTGCCGAGACCGGTGACCTCTTGGGCGGGCAGACCCAGCGACGCCGCCACCAGGGCGGCCGACGGCGTGGTGTTGCCGATGCCCATGTCGCCGCTGATCAGCAGCTGGGCCCCGGCGGCGATCTCCTCAGCGGCGATCGCCTCGCCGCCGGCGATCGCCCGCAGCGTCTCGTCGGTCGTGAGCGCGTCCTCGACGTCGATGCGGCCCGAGCCCTTGCGGATCTTGAACGCCGTGACCTCGGCCGGCACGTCGAGGTCGGCGTCGACACCCAGGTCGAGCACCCGCACGGGCACTCCGTGCTGCGCCGCGAGCACCGACACCCCGGCCCGGCCCAGCAGGAACGTGTGCACCATGGCGCCGGTGATCTCGCGCGGGTACGCCGACACGCCCGGCTGGATGGTCGTCGGCTTCGTGACTCCGTCCTGGATGGTCGTCGGCTTGGTGACTCCGTGATCCCCCGCGAAGATCACCGCGCGGACGTTCTCCAGCGGAGCGGGGGGCACCTGGTCCTGGGTCGCCGCGACCCAGACCGCCAGCTCGCCGAGACGCCCCAGGGCCCCGGCGGGCGTGGCCAGGCCGGCCAGCCGCTCGGTCGCGACCGCGCGAGCCGAGGACGACGGGGGCCGGACCTCGGCGCTCACAGGTTCGCGGCCATCTCGCGGCGGGCGTGCGCGAGGGACTCGCGCTGGTGCAGCGACCCGATCAGCCCGACCAGGATGACGCCGATGCCGAGCCAGAGGACGCCGTTCGTGAACAGCGTCGACAGGCGGAAGTACCAGAGGACGTCGGCGGGGAAGTCGCCCAGCTCGTTCGACGTGGGCATCGCCAGGGCGGTCACGGTGACGACCACCGCGTACCCGCCGACCGAGGCCAGCACCGTGCGGTAGGCGCCGAACCGGGGGAGGAGGCGGCGCGACAGCGCCACCGCCCCGACGGCCGAGACCAGCGAGATCGCCAGCACGACGAAGTACCACAGCGTGCGGTCGCCGATCGTGTCGCCGCTGCCCACCGCCGGCGGGGTGGCCGGGTACTTGAAGAAGGGCACGAGCCAGAACGCGACGAACCCGACGGCGGTGACGAGCGCGGTGGACTGACCGGGGGTGAGACGACCGAGGCGACCCATCGCGAACGCCGCAGCCAGGCCGACCACGCCTCCGAGCGCGGTGCCGACCGCGACCAGACCGGTGAGCAGGCCCCAGGTCGACTGGTTCTGGCGCGAGACCTCGGTGCCGCCGTCCTCCTCGGCGTGGGAGTGGCTGTGCCCGTCGGAGGCGGGCTCGTCGGCCGGAGCGGCGGCGGCGTTCGCCTCCTCGACGGCGATCGCGGCGTCGACCTGTGGCTCACCGACGGTGTAGGCGACGGCGAACGCGAGGAACGACGCGAGGAAGCCCGCGACGAGGCCGCGGATCAGGAAGGCACGAGGGGTCATCAGGTCTCCAGGAGATGGCGCGACCGGCTGTTCGTGCACCGGCGCGAGACGGGTCGATCAGGCGGCGGTGCGTCGCACGGGAGCGACGACACCGCAGACGTCGGCCGAGGACGGCCGGTGCGCCGACCGCTGGGTCGGCGGAGACGTCGTCAGTGGCAGGGGAAACCCAGCAGGTGGCGTCCGTCGTGGACCCACTCGTGGATGGCGTTGCCCGACGGGATCGACACGGCGCCCTGATCGGCGCTGATGAAGAACAGGACGATCGTCGCCAGGAGGACGAAGAAGACCGTCCAGGGGGCGAGGCGGCCGACCGGGATGGTCGGGATCGAGACCTGCGGAGTGGTGGTGATGTCCGACATGTGGCTCCTTGCGGGATGACTGCGTCCCAGTCGTGGATTCGGCACATCGTCGTCGGGTCTGGCTCCGTCGGACGGTCCGGGGACCGAGCGGCGTCACAGTAGCGCGACTGCGCCGGATTCCCACCGGCTTCCTCGGGCGATGCAGGCTCATCGTAGACCGGGGCGAGGCCCGGCGTCACGGCGCCCGGCGGGTCGTCTCAGCCGATGGAGGGCAGCCACTGCTCGATCGCACGCGTGGCGGGGTCGACCGACAGGATCGACGCGTTGGCCGGCGCCCCCGGAGAGCGCCCGGCCAGGAGTCCGACGGCGAGCCCGATCGTGTCGCCGTGACTCACCGCGACCGTGTCGGCGGGCAGCTCGAGGGCGAGCAGGCGGTGCACCCGGTCGACGACCGAAGGGACCGACTCCTCCAGCCCCTTCTCGAGCAGCAGCGGCTCGGTGACGACCTCGAGACCGAGACGATCGGCGACGACCTGCGCGGTCTGCTGGGCGCGGACCGCCGGCGACGCGAGGACGTGGGCGACCCCGCGGCGGGACAGCTCCTCGGCGACCGCCGCGGCCTGGGCTCGGCCGAGGTCGGTGAGGGGCGGGCCCAGCTCGTGGCCCTGCAGCCGGTCGATCGCGTTCCAGGTGGACTGCCCGTGACGGACCCAGAGGATCACGCCGCGGTCCCGCCGCCGCCGAGACCTGCGACCGCCCCGATGACCACGACGGCGGGCGGCAGCACGTCGGCCGCGTCGTGGGCGATCGTCGACACGCTGCCGCGGACGACCCGCTGCGACGGGAGCGTCGCGTCGGCGACCACGGCCGCCGGGGTGTCGGCCGCGAGGCCCCCCTCGACGAGGGCGTCGCAGATCGCGCCGAGGGTGCGCACACCCATCAGCACGACGAGCGTCGTGCCGGATCGGGCGAGCGCGGCGAAGTCGATGGTCGAGTCGGGGTGTCCAGGCGGCAGGTGTCCCGACACCACCGTGAAGCCCTGGGCCGCGGTGCGGTGCGTGACGGGGATGCCCGCCGCTGCCGCCGCCGCGACGGCGGAGGTCACGCCGGGGACGACACGCACCGGGACGCCCGCGGCCTCGCAGGCCGCGACCTCCTCGCTGCCGCGGCCGAAGACGAACGGGTCGCCACCCTTGAGCCGCACGACGGTCCGCCCGGCGCGGGCGTGCTGCACGAGCAGGTCGTTGATCGCGTCCTGCGGCGTCGAGGGTCCGCGCGGCACCTTGGCGACGTCGACGACCTGCACCTCCGGGCGCAGCGTCGCCAGGCTCGACAGCGGAGCGAGACGGTCGGTCACGACGACGTCGGCCGCCTCGAGGGCCTCCCGCCCTGCGACGGTCAGCAGGCCCGGGTCGCCGGGCCCACCGCCGACGAGGGTCACGGTGCCGACGACGGTCGGTGCCGGGAGCGGCGGCTCGTGCGTGCGTCCGGTGACCACGAGGTCGGCGGCCGCCAGGTCGTCCAGGTCCACGGCGCGGGGCAGCCAGTGCACGAGTCCGCGGTCCGCGAGGTCCTGCACCGCGGCGGAGACCTCCGGCGCGGCGACCGTCACGTCGGCCCCGGACTCGACCAGGCGAGCGACCTCGACGGCCGCCCGGGCGTCGCCGGAGGTCACGAGGACCCGGCGACCGGAGACCGTCACGTCCACGGCGCGCCCTCCTGGCGGTCGAGGGCGAGGGTCGCGAGCAGCTTGCGCGTGACGGCGGGCGGACGCACCGCGATGCGACCCCAGGTGTCGTCGAGACCGGGGAAGGTGTCGCAGCGACGGATCGCGTACCCGGCGTCGCGCAGCGCCTCGCGCCGTCCGGCCCCGAGGCGGGCGAGCACGAACGGCCCGGCCGGTGACTGGACCCAGGGGATCGTCAGCTCGGTGAGACCGTCCGTGAGCACGGCGCGGTGCTTCTCGATCGCGAGGGCGCGTCGGGCCGCCTCGCCGCGGGCCTGCTCGGTGGAGCACGCGACCATCGCGGCGGCGGCGGGCGTCGAGACCGACCACGGGGTCTGCTTGGCCCGCAGCTCCGCGACGACGTGGGGGGCGGCGAGCAGGTAGCCGGCGCGCAGGCCGGGGATCGCCCAGTGCTTGGTCAGGCTGCGCAGCACGACGACGCCGGAGAGCGTGGCGCCGGCCAGCGAGTGCCGCTCGCCGGGCACGGCGTCCATGAACGCCTCGTCGACGACGAGGAGGCGCCCGGGTCGGGCGAGCGAGAGCAGCGTGCGCTCGGGGTGCAGCACGCTCGTCGGGTTGGTGGGGTTGCCCACGATCACCAGGTCGGCGTCGTCGGGCACGAGCGCGGGGTCGAGCGCGAAGCCCGTGCCGGGGTCGAGCCGGACGTGGGTCACGGCGTGGCCGGCCTCGGCCAAGGCGACGTCGGGCTCGGTGAACTGCGGGTGCACCACGACCGGACGGCGCCACGTCGGACCGTCGGGGGGACGCATCCGCGCGAGCAGGGTGAACGCCTCGGCCGCGCCGGCCGTCGCCAGCACCTCCTCGCGACGTCGACCGTGACGTCGGGCGATCGCCGTCTCCGCGAGCGCAGGATCCGGGTAGCGGTCCAGGTCGTCGAGCGACTCCGTGAGCGCGTCGTCGAGCCACGCGGGGCGCGGCAGGTCGATGACGTTGACCGCCAGGTCCACCAGGCCGTCCCCGACCTCCTGGTCGCCGTGGAACCTCAGGCCCTGCTCCGTGGCACGTCGCGGACGGTCCGGGGTCGCCTCGGTGGCCGAGGCGTGTTGCCCCGCCGAGACGGGGACCGCGACGCGGCCTTCGGCGTGCGCGAGGTGGACCGCGTCGGCGAACCGCTGGGCCGCGGCGGGCGCGCCGGCCCAGTGGGTGTGCAGGTACGACGCGTGCACCGTGGGTCGGCCCGTGCCGGCCGGGTCGAGGCTGTGACCGACCGGGACGCCGTCGACGATCCACGCGGGATCGGCTGTGGCGGCGGGGCTGACCGTGGTGCGGTGGAACTCGTGTCCCGTCATCCGACCGCCGGCCGGCAGCAGCAGCGTGTCCTGGCCGGCGACCCCGCGACGGTAGGCCAGCGTGAGGCGCGACGTCATGACGGCCTCGGCGTCGAGCGCGCCGACCATCGGGACCCCGTCGACCGCGTGGCACAGGTAGAGCAGACCGGCGCACTCGGCGACCGTCGGCACGCCGGCCGCGACGGCGGACCGCAGCGAGGCGAGCAGGGAGGTGTTGGCGGCGAGGCCCGTGGCGTGCACCTCCGGGAACCCGCCGCCGAGATAGATCCCGGCGGTCCCCTCGGGCAGGTTCGCGTCCTCGAGCGGGTCGAAGGCGACGACCTCGCAGCCCGCGGCCTCCAGCAGCTCGGTGGTCTCGGCGTAGCGGAACGTGAAGGCGCGGCCCCCGGCGACGGCCACCACGGGCCGTGCATCGGTCGCCGCCGCGACCTCGGCCGACGGGTCCCACGGCTCGACGTCGAGGCCAGGTGCCTGGCGGGCCAGGGCCACCAGGTGGTCGAGGTCGAGCGCCGCGGTGATCTGGTTCGCGAGCCGGTCGAGGGAGCGCGCGGCGTCGTCGCGCTCGGCGGCGGGCACGAGTCCCAGGTGCCGCGACGGAGCGACGATCCCCTCGTCGCGGTGCAGCACGCCGAGCACGGGGATGCCGGTCGGCTCGAGCGAGCGGATCACCTCGTCGGCGTGCCGCCGCGAGCCCGCCTTGTTCAGCACGACGCCGACGACGCGGACCGACGGGTCGTACGCGACCATGCCGTGCACCATCGCGCCGATCGAGCGCGACGCGTGCGAGACGTCGACGACCAGCAGCACGGGCGACTGCGTGACGCGGGCGACGTGGGCGGTCGAGGCGAACCCGTCGCCGCCGATCTGCCCGTCGTGCAGACCCATGACGCCCTCGATCACGGCGAGGTCCTGATCGGCGGCGCCGTGCGCGAGCAGCGGAGCCAGGCGGTGCTCGCCCACCAGGTGCGGGTCGAGGTTGCGGCCGGGC
>JALRKU010000219.1 GCA_023254755.1 Aeromicrobium sp.
ACGTGTGCTCTTCCGATCTCGCGCTGCGGATCGCCGAGATGACGTCACTGCCGGTCACGACCTTCTCGGCGGGCGGTGCCGCGGCCGACTGGCGTGCCGCCAACGTGCGGCCGCACCGGCTCGGCACCGATCTGGAGGTCCTCGGACCCGACGGCTCCGCCACCGACCTGCACGTCCCGCTCGCAGGCGTCTTCAACGTGAGCAACGCCCTGGCGGCCGTGGCGGCACTCGCGACCGCGGGCCACGACCCCGTCGAGCTCGCCGCCGGGATCGCCGCCTCGACCGGCGTGCCGGGCCGCATGGAGCGCGTCGACGCGGGCCAGGACTTCACGGCCGTCGTCGACTACGCCCACAAGCCCGAGGCCGTGTCGGCCGTGCTCGGTGCACTGCGTCCCGTGACCGCCGGACGACTCATCGTGGTCCTGGGCGCCGGGGGAGACCGGGACCAGGGCAAGCGTCCGCTGATGGGCCGTGCTGCGGCCGACCTGGCCGACGTCGTGGTGATCACCGACGACAACCCGCGCACCGAGAACCCCGCCGCGATCCGTGCAGAGGTGCTCGCGGGCGCCGAGGGCGGGTCGGCCGTCGTGCACGAGATCGGTGGTCGCCGCGAGGCGATCCAGCACGCCGTCGCCCTCGCCCGGCGCGCCGACACGGTCGTGGTCGCGGGCAAGGGGCACGAGCGCGGCCAGGAGATCGCCGGCGTGGTCCACCCGTTCGACGACCGCGAGGTCCTCGTCGAGCTCATCGAGGCGGCTCGATGAACCCGACCACGCTCGCTGACGTGGCACGAATCACCGGCGGCACGCTCCACGGGACCGGGGACACCACGGTCGACCGGGTCGAGGTCGACTCACGGAAGGCCGGCGTGGGCGTGCTGTTCGCGGCACTGCCCGGCGAGCACGTCGACGGTCACGACTTCGTGGCGGCAGCCATCCGCGACGGCGCCGGGGGAGCACTGGTCACCCGCGCGGTCGCCGAGCCCTGCGTCGTCGTCGACGACGTCCTGACGGCGCTGTCCGACCTGGCGCGGCACCAGGTCGCCGTCGACCGTCCTGTCGTCATCGGGGTCACCGGCTCGCAGGGCAAGACGAGCGTCAAGGACCTGCTCGCGCACGTCCTCTCCGCGGTCGGCCCCACCGTCGCACCGGTCGGCTCGTTCAACAACGAGCTCGGCGTGCCGCTCACCGTGCTCCGCGCCGACGCCGAGACGCGCTTCCTCGTCGTCGAGATGGGAGCGCGCGGCATCGGCCACATCGCGCACCTGTGCCGGATCGCACCGCCCACCGTGGGTGTCGTGCTCAACGTCGGGACGGCGCACGTCGGGGAATTCGGCTCGCCCGACGCGATCGCGGTGGCCAAGGGCGAGCTCGTCGAGGCCCTCGGGCCCGACGGCACGGCGGTGCTGAACGCCGACGACGTCCGGGTCGCGGCCATGGCGGCCCGCACGGTCGCGCCGGTGGTCACCTTCGGGAACCGCGGCGACGTGCGCATCGACGACCTGCGGCTCGACGACACCGGCGAACCCCGCTTCACGCTGGCCCACGACGACGAGCGCTTCGCGGTCCACGTGCCGCAGGTGGGCCGGCACGTCGCGTTCAACGCCGCGGCCGCCGCGGCCGCCGCGGGGGCGGCCGGAGCGCCGCTCGACGTGGTC
>JALRKU010000225.1 GCA_023254755.1 Aeromicrobium sp.
CGCCGGTCTACGACCCGGCGACGCACTCCGTCACGATGAACGAGAGCTTCAAGAAGAGCTACGACTCCTGGATGGACGCCGAGTGGTGGCGCCTCCAGGTCCCCGAGGAGCTCGGCGGCCAGCGCTCGCCCAACTCGCTCGTGTGGTCGTCCGCCGAGTTCGTCCTGGGCGCCAACCCGCCCATCTGGATGTTCGCCTGCGGCCCCGCGTTCGCCCGCATCGTCTTCGAGAACGGCACGCAGGACCGCGACAAGCAGATCGCCCAGCACATGGTCGACCGCCGCTGGGGCGCCACCATGGTCCTGACCGAGCCCGACGCGGGCTCCGACGTCGGCGCCGGCCGCACCAAGGCCTTCCCGAACGAGGACGGCACCTGGAACATCGAGGGCGTCAAGCGCTTCATCACCTCGGGCGAGCACGACATGTCCGAGAACATCATGCACCTGGTCCTTGCGCGTCCCCAGGGCGTCGAGGGCGTCGGCGGCCCGGGCACCAAGGGCCTGAGCCTGTTCCTCGTGCCCAAGCACCACTTCGACCTCGAGACCGGTGAGCTGACCGGTGAGCGCAACGGCGCCTACGTCACGAACGTCGAGAAGAAGATGGGCATCAAGGTCTCCACGACGTGCGAGGTCACCTTCGGCGACTCCTCCACCGGTGGCGGCGAGCCCGCGCGCGGCTGGCTGCTCGGCGAGGTCCATGACGGCATCAACCAGATGTTCCGCGTCATCGAGAACGCGCGCATGATGGTCGGCGCCAAGGCCATCGCGACGCTGTCGACCGGCTACCTGAACGCCCTCGAGTTCGCCAAGGAGCGCGTGCAGGGTGCCGACCTGACCCAGGCGTCGGACAAGACCGCGCCGCGCGTCACCATCACGCACCACCCCGACGTGCGTCGCTCGCTGCTCACGCAGAAGTCGTTCGCCGAGGGCCTGCGCAGCCTGGCCATCTACACCGCCACCTGGCAGGACGACATCCTCATCAAGGAGGCCGCCGGCGAGGACGCGTCGCTGTCCGAGGGGATCAACGACCTCCTCCTGCCGCTGGTCAAGGGCTACGGCTCGGAGCGCTCGTGGGTCGTCCTCGGCACCGAGTCGCTGCAGACCTTCGGTGGTTCGGGCTTCCTGCAGGACTACCCGGTCGAGCAGTACGTCCGCGACGCCAAGATCGACACCCTCTACGAGGGCACCACGGCGATCCAGGGACAGGATCTGTTCTTCCGCAAGATCGTGAAGAACAAGGGTGCTGCGCTCGGCTACGTGGCCAACGAGATCCAGCAGTTCGCCCAGAGCAACGCCGGCAACGGTCGCCTCAAGGTGGAGCGAGAGCTGCTGGCCCAGGGCCTCGAGGACGCCCAGGCGATCCTCGGCGCGGTGTTCCAGGACCTGATGTCGGCCAACCCGGCCGACGAGAACGGCGACATCAAGAACATCTATAAGGTCGGCCTCAACACGACCCGCCTGGTCTACGTGCTCGGCGACGTCGTCGTCGCCTGGCTGCTGCTGCGCGGCGCCGAGGTCGCGCTGGCCAAGCTCGGCGGCGAGGTCTCCTCGGCCGACAGGGCGTTCTACGAGGGCAAGGTCGCCGCGGCGTCCTTCTTCGCCCGCAACGTGCTGCCGAAGCTGGCCGCCGAGCGTGCGATCGCCGAGAGCGTCGACGACTCGATCATGGAGCTCGACGAGGCAGCGTTCTGATCCTGCGCTGAGCACGTGAAGGCCCCCACCCCTCGGGTGGGGGCCTTCTGCGTCGACGGCGCTGCCATGATGGCGCCCGTGTCGACACCCGCTGCCCGCTCCTGGTCGTCGTGGCGCACCATCGTCGTGCTCGGCCTGGTGAGCCTGTGCGCCGACATGGCCTACGAGGGCATGCGCGCCGTCTCGGGCCCGTTCCTGGGATCCCTCGGCGCCTCGGCCCTCGTGGTGGGTGTCGTGACCGGCGCGGGCGAGGCGGTCGCGCTGGTGCTGCGCCTCGTCAGCGGCCGGTGGGCCGATCGCTCGCGGCGCCACTGGCGGCTGACCGTCGTGGGCTACGCGCTGACGGCGGTGTGCGTCCCCCTGCTGGCGGTGACCCCGTTCCTCGGCTCCGCCGGGCTCGCCGTGGCGGCGAGCCTGATCCTGCTCGAGCGCACCGGCAAGGCCATCCGGAGCCCCGCGAAGTCGGCGATCCTCGCGCGGGTCGCGCGACCCACGGGCCGCGGACGAGGGTTCGGCGTCCACAAGGCCCTCGACCAGGTCGGCGCGTTCTCCGGACCCCTGCTGCTGGCCGGAGCGGCGGCGGTGACCGGGCTGCAGTGGCCCGGCCTCGCGCTCCTCGCGATCCCCGGCGGCGTCTCGCTGGCCCTGCTGTGGCTCCTGGCCCGCCGCGTGCCGTCCCTGACCCGTCCCGACGACGACGACGATGTCGACGTGGCGGACGACGCGCCGATCGGCGCGTCGGTGGGTCGCGGGCTGCCCCGCGCCTTCCACCTGTTCGCCCTGGGGTCGGCCTGCGCGACGGCCGGCCTGACGACGTTCGGCGTGATCTCCTACCGCTTCGTCGAGATCGGTCTGGTCCCGCTCGCCGCCGTCCCCCTGGTCTACGCGCTGGCGATGGCGACGGGTGCGCTCGCGTCCCTCGTGGCGGGTGACCTGTTCGACCGCTTCGGCGGCGGCGTCCTGCTCGGGGTCCCGCTGCTGGTGGCTCTCGTCCCCGCCGCGGTGTTCCTCTCGGAGTCGCTCGTCGTCGTGCTCACGGGCGTCGCGGTCTGGGGCGTCGCGATCGGCGTCCAGGACTCGACAGTGAAGGCGTACGTGGCCGATCTGGTGCCGTCGACACGACGCGCGACGGCGTACGGCGTGTTCGCCGCGATCCAGGGCGTCGGTGCGCTGGTGGGTGGCGCAGCAGCAGGTGGGCTGGTCGCGGATCACGCGGGGCTGCTGGTGATCGCCGTGCTGGCGGTGCAGGTGGTGGCGCTGCTGCTGACAGCCGGCGCGATCCGCGACTCCCGCGTCCGAGCGTGACGACGGCCCCCACCCTTCCGGGTGAGGGCCGTCGCGCAGGCAGCGGTCAGTTGAAGAGCGCGCCGGTGATCGTGAAGTAGCCGAAGCCGTCGACCGAGTAGAACAGGACGTACATCGCCAGCGCACCGCCGGCGAGGGCGATGTCCTTGTTGAAGTTGACCATCTCCATCTGCTTGGCCTGCGGGTCGGTCTCCTTCCAGAACGCGTGCATCACGACGGCGAGCACGACGAACAGGATCGCGAGACCGAGCGCGCCGGCGTCGCCGAAGATGCCGAGGAGGATCGACAGGCCGCCCACCGCCAGGGCGACGCCGCTGATCTGCACCATCAGGGCACCGTTCTTGAGACCCTTGGCCTCTGCGTAGCCGGCCATCGCGGCCGTCTGCGTGAGGTGGCCGTACGCGCTGCCGAGCACGAGGAAGGCCATCAGGATGCGACCGATGAGGAACATGACCTCCATGGGGCCACCTTTCGATTGAGTGTTCAACCAGTGCACACCCCCGCCGCCGCCCGGTCAAGGAGGCGCGCGTGTGCCACAGTGACTCCGTGAAGCTGACCAGCCCGTTCTCGTACCTCGTCGCGGTGCTGGTCGTGCTCGTCGGCTGGGTCGGCGCGACCGCCGTCGCCGCGGGTGCGTGGGACCCCGTCCGCGAGGCGAGTCTGACGCCGGTCACGGAGAAGCGCGCCGACGCCGACGACCGGTCGCTGGCCGTCTTCACCGACATCGTGCAGCCCGATCGCCAGGTGGCGTGTCGCGTCCGCGACACCCAGGACGTCGCGACCGACGTGCCCGCCGCCGCGATCGACGTCGTCGTCGACCGCGACGGCACCCAGTGGCATCTCATCGGCATGCTCCCGAGAGGCCGCGACGGTCTCAAGGTGCGGTGCGTGCCGAAGGATCGTCGCGTCGACAACGCCACCTACTCCTACGCCGTGGTCGACGGGTTCACGTCGCGCGGCAAGCAGGGCCAGGCCGTCGCCGCGGTGGGTCTGCTCGGTGGCATCGGTCTCGCCGCCGCCACCTTCGTCGCCCGCCGTCGGGCCCGAGCACCGGAGGTCGCCGCATGAGCATGCTGCCCGTCTACGTCCAGGGCTGGCGCGAGTCGGCCGAGGCGGTCCTCTCACTGGTCGACGACCTCACGCCCGAGCAGTGGGCGACCCCCACCGACTGCCCGGGGTGGACCGTCAAGGACGTCGTGGCCCACCTGGCCCACCTCGAGGCCGTGCTGGCCGGGCTCGTCCCCGACGTCACGAGCGACGGCCGCGGCGAGATCGTCTCGCACTACACCGAGGCCGGCGTCGCCGCGCGGCGCGGCCGGGCACCCGCCGACGACGTCGCCGAGCTCTCCGCCGCGGTCGCCCGCCGCGAGGAGCAGCTGACCGACCTGCCCGACGACCCCACCGAGGTCGCACCGAAGACTCCCGGCGACGTCGGGTGGACGTGGGACACCCTCCTGCGCAACCGCTGCATCGACCTGTGGGTGCACGAGCAGGACCTGCGGCGTGCGCTCGACCGGCCCGGCGGGTTCGACGGCACCGCGGCCCAGGTCGTCACCATGGCGTTCTCGTTCGGCATGCCGTACGTCGTGGGCAAGAAGGTCAAGCCGGTCGCGGGCACCACGGTCCAGTGGACCGTGACCGGTCAGGTGCCGGTCGACCTGGCCGTGCGTGTCGGCGACGACGGCCGCGCCTCCCGCGTCGACGAGATCGACGGACCCGTCACGGAGCTGACGATGTCCACCGAGGCGTTCACGACCCT
>JALRKU010000214.1 GCA_023254755.1 Aeromicrobium sp.
GACTTCATCTGGAGCTTCTCCAAGATGTTGCGGATGTGGTTCTTGACCGTGTTCTCGCTGATGAACAGCTCTTCGGCGATCTCACGGTTGCTCATGCCCCGGGCGACGTGCCGCAGGACCCCGAGCTCTCGCGGGGTGAGGTTGGTGACGGGAGCCGGGCTCTTGGACATCGTCACGAACTCGTCGAGCAGCTTGGTCGCCATGCTCGGGCTGATCAGGGACTGGCCCGACGCGACGAGGCGCACCGCCTCGGCGACCTGGTCGTAGGTCGAGCCGTCCTTGAGCAGGTAGCCCGACGCGCCGCTGCGGATCGACTCGTACAGATCGGACTCGTCGTCGCTCGCGGTGAGCATGATGATGCCGGTCGTGGGCGAGATCTCCTTGATGGCGGCGCACACCTCGACGCCGGAGCGTCCGGGCATGCGCACGTCGAGGAGCACGATGTCGAACGGGTTGTCGGCGACCAGCTCGAGCGCCTTGTCGCCGTCGTCGCACTCCTCGAGCTCGAGGTCGTCGTCGGCGCTCAGCACCATCTTCACGCCGCGACGGAAGAGCTCCTGGTCGTCGACGAGGAGCACGCGGATGCTGCCGGACGAGTTCGCCACGTCACGCATCATGCCAGACAGGACGTCTTCTCACCCGGCAAGCACCCGCGGCCCGACACGACGGATCGGCACGACGGACCGTCACTCGGTGACGTCGAGATGGATGACTCCGTAGTCGTACCCGCGGCGCAGGTAGACGACGCTCGGTCGCATCGAGTCCTTCTCGAGGAACAGGTAGAAGTCGTGGCCCACGAGCTCCATCTCGTACAGCGCCTGGTCCAGCGTCATCGGGGTGGCCGAGTGGGTCTTCTCGCGGACGACGACGGGGCAGTCGCCCTCGGCCTCGATCGGTGAGGTGGACTCCACCTCCGTGGGCAGGTCCTCGACCTCCTCCAGCAGGGCCATCGGGATGTCGGCCGTGGCGTCGGCGAGCGACCTCGGGGCGTGCTGGCCGTGGCTGATGCGCCGCCGGTCGTTGCTGCGACGCAAGCGCGACTCGAGCTTGTCGATCGCGGCGTCGAGGGCCGAGTGCTGGTCGGTCGAGGAGGCCTCGGCGCGGACCACCGGTCCGGCGGAGCGCAGCGTCATCTCGACGCGGGCGGCCTTGTCGTGCTGGCGCGGGTTCTTCTCGTGGGTGACCTCGACGTCGACGCGGTGGATGCGCTGACGGGAGTCGAACTTGTCGATGCGTTGCAGCTTGTCGAGCACGTGCTCTCGGAACCGCTCGGAGATCTCGCTGTTGCGACCCTTCACGACAACTTCCATAGTCACTCCTTGGGATCGGGTGCCCGCGTCGACCGCGCGCCATCGTCATGCCATGCCTGTGACGGTAGCCCGCCGCAGGGCGGCGCACCAGGGGTCGCGGACGCCCAGGGCGAGTTCTCGTGGACGTCACAGGTCGGATCGACGCCGAGCCGTCGGCGCCGGGGTCGCGGCCACCACGGCGGCGCCGGCGACGCCATGGCCACGGACCCGCAACGCTCTCACCGCCTCGGCCAGCGTGGACCCCGTCGTGACGACGTCGTCGACCACGACGACGAGGGCGCCGCGCTCAGGCACCACCGCCCCGGCGTGCATCGAGGCGTGCTGGTTGGCGGCCCGTCCGCCCGCACCGAGCACGGTCTGGTCGGCGACGCGTCGCGTCCTGACCAGCAGACGGCGGACGCTCACCGGCACGTCGAGGGCCGCGATCCGCTCGGCCGCGGCCGCGACGAGCGGTCCCATCCGGTCCTCGCCGCGCCGCGACCACCGGCCGGCGCTCGACGGCGCCGGGACCAGCACCGCGGGCCGGTCGTCGAGCAGCGGCACGACCGCCGCCGCGAGATGGCACGCGAGCACCGCCGTGAGCGGTTCACGCCCCTGCTCCTTCCAGGCCAGGACCGTCCGCCGCAGGATCCCCGAGTACGGTCCGGCCGCGACGACCGGGACACCGACCTGCCGGGGCGGATCGACGGTCGACGGGTCGGGCGGCACCGCCTCGCCGCAGAGCCGGCACAGCCGCAGTGCAGGCGTCCCGCACCCGGGACAGGCCGCCCCGACGACGAGGTCTGCGGCGGCCACCAGCGGGTGCATCGTGCCAGCCTCACGGTCGAGCGCGCCGGCGTGAAGCGGGAGCGGACCGCCTGTGGACGGTCAGCGGCCGGCGCCGAGACTGCGGACGGGTGCGTCGTCGAGCAGCCGCCAGGAACCGCTCGGTCCCAGGTACCACAGGTCACCGTCGGCGGTCGTCACGTAGCTGTCGGCGTCGTCGCCCGACGACGTGACGACACGGCGGGCGTCGACCCCCGGCAGCGCTGCACGGCCGCCCGTGCCTGCGTCGGCCGGCGACGACCCGTCGATGAGGACCGTGTGGACCTGCACACCGGTGCGGCCCGTGCCGATGAACGCGATGCGCACGGGGTCGCTCCACACCGCCGACCGGGCCGACTTCGCGTCGAGGTGGAGCGCGGTCGGAGCAGCGAGACGGAGCACCCGGTCCTTCGCGGACCGCTCGATCCCGCCGACCACGATCCGGGCGTCGCGGCCGGCACCCACGGTCGCGACGTAGCGCGCCCCGTCGGGTGAGACGTCGAACGCCCTGACGTCGAGATCGGCCAGACGGGGCGCCGCGACCGTGCGCACCTGCGCGCCGTCGACGAGTCGCACCCGCGTCTCGCCGCGGGGCCGGTCGACCAACCAGAAGTCGTCGTCGGCGTCCACCGTCGGCGGCAGCGCGTCGACCGCTCCCACGGTGCGACGCACGGCGCCGTCGCGCGCGGCGAGACGCACCTGGTCGCGGCGGGCCGAGACGAGCGCGACGTCCTGGTCCGAGACACCGACCGAGGCCGCTCCCCCGGCGTCGCGCCCCCACGGGCCGGCGATCGGGGCGAGCTCGTCGCCGACGATCTCGACGACGCGGTCGCCTCGCAGCGCGTGGACGCGGTGCCGGGCGCCGCTGGTGTCGTACTCGCCCCAGCCGTCGATCGGCTGCACCACGGGACCCGTCGGTGCCACCGACTCGCGACCCACCGTGATCCTGACCCCGGTCAGCGCGGGGACCTGGCGCAGGGTCCACACGACCTGGGCCGACAGCCGTTCCTCGTCGGTGTCACTCAGCTCTCCCGACAGGAAGCCGACGTCGGCGACGCCGTCGCGGACGGGCACGGTGGGCCGCAGCTCTGACTCGGGCGGGACGAACGAGCGCAGCCGGTCGTCGCCGGGACCACGGGCGAGGATGGCGACGAGCGCCGCGGCGAGCCGGTCGTCGACCGGCAGGTGCACCGGGACCGACGTCAACCGCTCCGCCGGCCGGTCGAAGAAGTAGACCTGGAACGGTCGGTAGTAGTCGGCGAAGAACGTGGCGGTGACGAGGAGCCCTCGCTGGGGGTCGTCGATCCGCCACTCGCCGTCGACCTGCACGAGCCGGTACGTCACCGCCCGGCCTCCCCGGCCTGCGGCGTAGCGTCCGTCGGAGCGGACGCGCCCGACCTCGTCGATCGTGACCGCGACCGACTCCCCCTCGACGCCGTCGGCGCGCCGCGCCGCGTCGTTCTGGAGCGCGACGCGCGGCCCGTCGTACACGGTGACCCCCGACTGCGGCTTCCAGTCCTCGGCGGCTCGCGGCGTCAGGAACGCCGCCGCGGTCCGGGTGGAGGCCGGATAGGCGAGCATCGCGTCGAGGTAGCCACGGACGACGTCGGTCGGCGACGCGCCCTCGGTCGGGAGGGCTGGTGTGTACCGGACGGTGCTCTGCCCGAGGCCGCCGGCCTCACCGACCTCGCGGACGGGACCCGACGTCGGGATCGAAGCGCACCCGGCGAGCACCACGACCCCCAGGACGGCGGCGATCCGCCGCATCGTCATGGGCCTCATCGTGCCAGCTCCGAGACCAGGGCCGGCGCCGCGGGGCGCCCGGTGTCGAGCGGGATCGTGAGGATGACCTCCGTGCCGAGACCCCGTCGTCCCCACGCCTGGAGGGTGCCGCCGTGCAGCGCGGCGTCCTCGCGCGCGATGGGCAGGCCGAGGCCCGTGCCGCCCTGGGTGCGGGCCGGATCGGCGCGCCAGAACCGGTCGAACATGCGCAGGTTCTCGTCCGCGGCCAGTCCCACGCCGTGGTCGCGCACCGAGAACGACACGGCTTCGTCGGTCCGGCCAACCGTCACGTCGACGACGTCGGTCCCGCTGTACTTCGCGGCGTTGGCGAGCAGATTGCGCACGATGCGGTCGATGCGCCGTGGGTCGGCCTGCACCTCGACGGGACGTTCGGCGCCGTGGACCACGACCTCGATCCCCGCCCGACGGATCACCGGGTCAGCCGCGCACGCGCGCGCGACCTCCGCGAGGTCGACCGTGCCGAGCTCGAGCTGTGCCGCACCGGCGTCGAACCGGCTGAGGTCGAGCAGGTCGGACAGCAGGTCCTCGAAGCGATCGAGCTCGCGCTGCAGCAGCTCGGCCGACCGCGCGGTCTGGGGGTCGAAGCGGTCGCGCGCGTCGAACAGCACCTCACCGGCCATCCGGACCGTCGTGAGCGGGGTGCGCAGCTCGTGCGA
>JALRKU010000324.1 GCA_023254755.1 Aeromicrobium sp.
GTGCCACAGAGAACAGACCGCCAACGGCCTTCGGCATCCTCGCGATGACGAAGGTGCGGGTGAGGGTGAAACGGTGAGGTAAGAGCTCACCAGCGCGGCGGGTGACCGTCGTGGCTCGGCAAACCCCACCGGGAGCAAGACCAGACAGCTGACGGGCTGCTCGTCCTACGTCAGCGGGTAGGTCGCACCGAGGCGTCCAGCAATGGGCGTCCCAGATGGATGGCCGCCCCTGCCTCGGCAGGACAGAATCCGGCTTACAGGCCGGCTCATTCGCCCCGGGGAGTCTCGTCGATGCCAGGATGGGCGACGTGATCTTCGGAATGCTGGTGATGGCGCTCGGTGGAGGTGTGGTCATCTGGTCCGCCAACTCGAGGTCGTGGAAGGTGGCGACGCTGGGTGGCGCCCTGTTGCTCGCGGGCCTGGGCTGGGCCGTCGCGGCGATCGCGGTCCAGCTCGAGACACTCTGAACCGTCCGTCCTCGACTTCGGCTCGGCCGGCTGTCGATCGCGCGCTACGTTCGAAGCATGACTTCCGTTCCGAACATCACCCTCAACAACGGCGTCGAGATCCCGCAGCTCGGGTTCGGCGTGTACCAGGTTCCGCCGGAGGACACGAAGGACGCGGTGCTCGCCGCGTTCGAGGTCGGCTACCGGCACATCGACACCGCCCAGATGTACGGCAACGAGGCGGGTGTCGGCGAGGCGCTCGCCGCGTCGGGGCTGGCGCGTGACGACGTGTTCATCACCAGCAAGCTCAACAACTCGTTCCACGCCCACGACGACGCGCTCGAGGCCTTCGACGGGACCCTCGAGGCGCTCGGCACTGACCACGTCGACCTGTTCCTCATCCACTGGCCCCTGCCCGGCATCGACGTTGACTTCGTCGAGACGTGGAAGGCGCTCGAGGAGGTGTACCGCGACGGGCGGGCGCGCTCGATCGGCGTGTCCAACTTCCTCGCGCACCACCTGAACCGGCTGGTGCAGGAGACCGACGTCGTCCCGGCGGTGAACCAGATCGAGGTGCACCCGTACCTGCAGCAGGAGGAGGCGCGTCAGGCGAGCGCCGCGCACGGCGTCGTGATCGAGGCGTGGTCGCCGATCGCGCAGGGTCTGGTGCTCGACGACCCGACGGTCACGGCCGTCGCCAGCGAGGTCGGACGCACGCCGGCCCAGGTGGTGCTGCGCTGGCACCTGCAGCGCGGCGACGTGGTGTTTCCCAAGTCGGTCACCCGCAGTCGCGTCGAGGAGAACTTCGCGCTGTTCGACTTCGAGCTCGACGACGCGCAGATGGGTCAGATCACGGCACTCGAGCGCGGTCACCGCACCGGCCCCGACCCGGACACCTTCAACTGGATCCCTCGGTGAGCCACCGCTCGTGGCCGGCGCCCGGGTTAGGGTGTCGGCCATGAGCGACGAGGTCGAGGAGCTGCAGGACGGGGTCGACCCGGTCCTGCGCTACGGCGCCACGATGGTCATCGGCCTGCTGATCGCCGGGTTCGTCGGGGTGTGGCTCGAGGTCGGCTTCCGCAACGGTGCCGCGGTCGGTGTCCCGATCGGCATCCTGGCGGGGTGGCTCCTACGGCCGCGCGCCGTCGACGACGGTGAGGACCACGGCCCCGTCTGAGGTGACCAGCAGCGTGTGCTCGAACTGAGCGGTGCGCCGGCCGTCACGGGTCGTGGCCGTCCAACCGTCGTCGGCGAGATCCCACTCGATCGTGCCCAGCGTCAGCATCGGCTCGATCGTGAACGTCATGCCCGCCTGCATGACGGTGGTCGCGGTCGGGTCGTCGTAGTGGGGGACCACGAGACCGTCGTGGAACGCCGGTCCCACGCCGTGCCCCGTGAAGTCGCGCACGACGCCGTAGCCGAACCGCGCGGCGTAGGTCTCGATGACGCGTCCGATCACGTTGATCTGGCGGCCGGGGCGCACGGCGCGGATCGCCCGCATCGTGGCCTCGTGCGTCCGCTCGACCAGCAGGCGTGACTCCTCGTCGACGTCACCGACGAGGAAGGTGCGGTTCGTGTCGCCGTGGGCCCCGCCCCGGTCGGCCGTGATGTCGACGTTGACGATGTCGCCGTCCTCGAGCGCCCGCGCGGTCCTGGCCCGGGCCCAGCGCCTCTACGCCCGCGCCCGGGACTACGGCCTGCGCGGCCTGGAGGTCCGGCACAAGGGA
>JALRKU010000346.1 GCA_023254755.1 Aeromicrobium sp.
CCGAGGTGTTCGACCGCGACGGCGCCGACGCGATGCGCTGGTTCCTGATGGCCTCGCCGATCCTGCGCGGCGGCAATCTGGTCGTCACCGAGCAGGGCATCCGCGACGCCGTGCGCCAGGTGATGATCCCGCTCTGGAACAGCTGGTACTTCTTCAGCCTCTACGCGAACCTCGTGCCGGGTCTCGACGCCCGCTCGGTCACCGACGCCGAGGACAGCGATCCCATGGACCGCTACGTCCTCGCCAAGCTCGGCCAGTGGGTCGACGAGATGACCGGCCACCTCGACGACTACGCGATCGCCGAGGCCTGCGAGTCGACGCGCGTGTTCCTCGACGTGGTCACCAACTGGTACATCCGCCGCTCCCGCGAGCGGTTCTGGGTCGACACGACGACCGACGGCTGGGACCTCGACGCGGCGCGCGCCCCGTTCGACACCCTGTTCACGGTGCTCGAGACGGTGACCCGCGTCGCGGCTCCCCTGCTGCCGCTGACGACGGAGGAGATCTGGCGTGGCCTCACCGGTGGACGGTCGGTGCACCTGACCGACTGGCCGCTCGCGTCGGACCTGCCGACCGACGACGCGCTCGTCGCCGCGATGGACACCGTGCGGGAGATCTGCACCGCGGGCTCGTCGATCCGCAAGGCGCAGGGCCTGCGGGTCCGGCTGCCGCTGGCCTCGCTCGACGTGGCGGTGCCCGATCCCGCGGCCCTCGAGCCGTTCGCGGAGATCGTCGCGGGCGAGCTGAACGTCAAGCAGGTGCGATTCATCGCGACCGACTCCGCCGAGGCGCAGGCGTTCGGCCTGTCGCAGAAGCTGACCGTCAACGCTCGGGTCGCGGGTCCGCGGCTCGGCAAGGACGTCCAGACCGCGATCAAGGGCTCGAAGTCCGGCGACTGGTCGGTCGACGCCGACGGGGTCGTGACGTCGGGCGGGCTCCGGCTCGTCGACGGGGAGTACACGCTCGATCAGGTCGCCGAGGGGGGCGACGGCGCCGAGCTGGCCGTGCTGGCGTCGGGCGGCTTCGTGGCCCTGTCGACCGAGGTGACGCCCGAGCTGGAGGCCGAGGGACTCGCGCGCGATCTCGTGCGCGGCGTCCAGCAGGCGCGTCGCGACGCCGGCCTGGAGGTCGCCGACCGCATCTCGCTGTCGATCGGCGGCAGCGACGCGGTCCTGGCCGCCGCCACCACGCATCAGGACCTGGTCGCCGCCGAGACGCTGGCCTCGACGTACCGCGTGCTCGCCGCCGGTGAGGCCCCTGCCGCGGCGGTGCCCGTCGAGGTGGCGGGTGGCCACGCCGCGTTCGTGCTGATCAGCACGCAGTGATCCCGCCGCCCGGTCCCTCGTCGACGCGAGGGACCGGGGCTACGGTCGGGACATGTCGGTCCGACTCCTGGCCCTGACCATCGCGACACCCCGCCCGCGCGAGGTGTCGACGTTCTGGGCGCGACTGCTCGACCGCGACGCCGTCGACGACCTCGACGGAGTCCTCGTGCCGGGCTCCGACACCCAGATCGGGCTGCGGTTCGTCGAGGACCCTCGACCTGTCACGCACCCGACGCGCGTGCACCTGCACGTGACGAGCGACCACGCCGTGTCGCAGGACGCCGTGGTGGCGCAGGCCCTCGCGCTTGGCGCCGTGCACCGCGACGTCGGCCAGCAGCCGGACGAGGGCCACGTCGTGCTGGCCGATCCCGACGACACGCCCTTCTGCGTCATCGAGCAGGGCAGCTCGTTCCTCGCCGGCACCGGCGTCCTCGGTGAGCTGGCGTGCGACGGCACCCGGGCCGTCGGACTGTTCTGGAGCGCGGCGCTCGACTGGCCGCTGGTGTGGGACCGGGACGAGGAGACCGCGATCCAGTCGGCCGCCGGAGGCACCAAGATCGCGTGGGGTGGACCACCCGTGCATCCGCACGACGGCCGCTCGCGCCAGCGCCTCGAGCTGGTCTCCGACGACCTCGACGCCGACGTCGAGCTCCTGATCTCGCTGGGTGCCGCCCCTCTCGGCACCGACGGTCCCGGTGTCGCGCTCGCCGACCCGGACGGCAACGAGCTCCGGGTCCGCGCGGGCTGACCTCGCTGCGAGCTGAGGGCCACCCGCCGAGCCTTGCGCTCGATGAAACGGAGCCGTACTCTCTGATGGAACGAAACGGTTTCGTTCCAAAGGAATGACATGACACCGGCCGAAGCGGCCGCCCGTCCTCGCATCGAGGGCGAGCGGGAGCAGGAGATCCTCGACGCCACGCTCGACGTGCTCGCCGAGGTCGGCTACGACAAGCTGACCATGGACGCGGTGGCCGCCGCCGCCAAGGCGTCCAAGGCCACGCTCTACCGACGCTGGGAGACCAAGGCGAGCCTCGTGCTCGACGCCTTCATCTCGCAGAAGGGGCCACTCGTCGAGCTGCCCGACACCGGCACGCTTCGCGGCGACCTCATCGAGATCCACTGCGGGCACGGCGGCATCGCGCAGGAGCGTCAGCTGGCGATCTTCAGCGCGGTCCTCACCGCGCTCGGCCGAGACCCCGAGTTCGCCGAGCGCTACCGCTCGGAGTTCCTGGCCCCTCGGATCGCCCGCAACACCGAGGTCTACCGCCGGGCCCAGGCTCGGGGCGAGGTGCGCGACGACGTCGACATCGACCTCGTCTCGACCGCGCTGCCGGGCATCGTCCTGCACCGCCAGTTCGTGCTGGGCCTCCCCGCCACCCCGGACTCGGTCATCGACGTGATCGACCGTCTCATCCTCCCCTCCGTCCTCACCACCCCCGAGAAGGAATCATGACCAAGACCAAGCACCTCGGCTGGCGCTGGTGGTCATCTGCACCGCGCAGATGATGGTCGTGCTCGACAGCACGATCGCCAACATCGCCCTGCCCTACATCACCGCGGACCTCGACATCTCCGACGCGAACCGCCAGTGGATCGTCACCGGCTACGCCCTCGCGTTCGGCGGCTTCCTGCTCCTCGGCGGCCGCCTCGGCGACCAGCTCGGCCGCCGCCGCGTGTTCGTGATGGGCCTGCTGCTGTTCGTCACGGCCTCGGCGCTGGGCGGCCTCGCCCAGAACGAGGCGATGCTCCTCGGCTCACGGGCCCTGCAGGGTCTCGGTGCCGCACTCGCGTCGCCGGCCGCGCTCGCCCTGATCACCACGACCTTCCCGCCCGGACCCGAGCGCAACCGCGCGTTCTCCGTGTTCGCCGCGATCGCCGGCGTCGGTGCCGCGATCGGCCTGGTCCTCGGCGGGTGGCTCACCGGCCTCGAGCTCGGCAGCGTCGACGGCTGGCGGCTGACCTTCCTCATCAACGTCCCGATCGGCCTTGCCGCCGCCTGGGCGGCACCGCGCCTTCTCGACGAGAGCGTCCCGCGCGACGTGCCGCTCGACGTCCCCGGCGCCGTGATCGGCACCGCGGGTCTCGTCTCCCTGGTCTACGGCCTGGCCCGCGCCGGCGAGGAGGCCCACGGCTGGGGCGACCCCTGGACGATCGCCGCGCTCGCCGCCGGTGTCGTGCTGCTCGTCGCGTTCGTCGTGGTCGAGCGCACCGTGAAGAACCCGCTGCTCCCGCTGCGCCTGTTCGCCGAGCGGTCGCGAGCCGTCGCCTTCGTGTCGATGATGATCACTCCGGCCGCGATGTTCGCAATGTTCTTCTTCCTGTCGCTGCTGGTGCAGAACGTCGTCGGGTGGAGCCCGCTCCACACCGGTCTCGCCTTCCTGCCCTTCGCCGTCGGCATCGTCGCGGGCGCAACCACGTCGTCGAAGCTGGTCACCAAGATCGACCCCCGCTTCCTGGCGGGGACCGGCACGGCCGTCGCCGGGCTGGGTCTGTTCCTGTTCTCCCGGGTCAGCGTGGGCGACAGCCCGCAGCGCCTGGTGGAGGCCGCGACCGGCGGCACGCCGCTGGGCGACGACATCCACTACTGGACCCAGATCGGTCCGTGGATCGTCATGATGGCCTTCGGCATGGGCCTGACGTTCGTGACCATGACCCTCGTGGCGGTCCACGGCATCCCCGCCGAGGACTCCGGCATCGGGTCAGGCGTGCTGAACACGATGCAGCAGGTCGGCGGCGCGCTCGGCCTGGCGACCCTGTCGACCGTCGCGCTCCACTTCGCGAACGACAAGGCCGACAGCATCGCGGCGTCCCTGCAGTCGGCCGGTGGCGGTGCGTCGTCGGCCGAGACGCAGAAGGCGCTCGAGACCGTCGTCGGACAGGCCGCGTTCACGCACGGCGCCACCAACGCGTTCCTCGTCGGGGCGTTCATGATCTGGACCGCCTCGGCGATGCTGTGGATCTTCCTCAGCATCAAGCACGAGGACCTGCACCCCGAGGACGCTCCCGAGGGCGTGGCGGTCGCCTGATCCTCCGGTGGTCGACCTGGGGTCCCCGTCGCGGTCGCGGCGGGGACCTCGCGTCTGTCGGTGTCGTGGCGCAGGATCGGTGCATGAGCACGCGCGACGTCCAGATCACCTTCGACTGCGCCGATCCCGCAGCACTCGCCTCCTTCTGGGCCGACGCCCTGGGCTACCGCCTGCAGCCCCCTCCCGAGGGGTTCGAGACCTGGGAGGCCGCGTTGGCCGCATTCGGGGTGCCGGAGTCGCAGTGGAACAGCCGCTCGGCGGCGCTGCCTGTCGAGGGCGCGGGCCCGCGGCTGTTCTTCCAGCGCGTCCCCGAGGGCAAGGTGGCCAAGAACCGCGTGCACCTCGACGTCCGGGCCGCTCCCGGCCTCGAGGGCGACGAGCGCATGGCCGCTCTCGAGGCCGAGGCCACGCGGCTCGAGTTGCTCGGCGCGTCACGCGCCTATCGGGTCGAGCCCGACGGCCGCATGGAGGCCGGGTTCATCTCGATGCACGACCCCGAGGGCAACGAGTTCTGTCTCGACTGAGCCGACCGGGCAGACTGTCGGGGTGGACGCCGTGATCCGACACCTCGCTCGCGACGACGAGGAGCAGGCGACCCGCCTGTGGTCCGAGGCCTTCGGCGAGGACCCGCCGCCCGGTCCGCCGGTGAACCCGGTCGACCGCCCCGGCCGCCGCATCCACGTCGCCGAGCTCGACGGTCGTCTCGTCGGCAGCGTCATCGACCGTGAGTACGACAGCTGGTTCGGTGGACGGCAGGTGCCGACCGCAGGCATCGCCGGTGTCACCGTGGCGGTCGAGCAGCGCGGCGCGGGGCTGCTCCGGCCGCTGTTCGACGCCTGCCTCACCGAGGCGCGAGAGCGCGGCGCCCTGGTCAGCACGATGTTCCCCACCGCCGCGGGCATCTACCGTCGGCTCGGCTACGAGGTCGTCGGGTCGCTCGACGACCTCGAGGTGCCCACCGCCGAGCTCGACGTCGCCGGCGACGCCGTCCCGCTGCGGCGCGCCACCGTCGACGACGTGCCGGCGATCCGCGCCGTGCACGCGCGGTGGGCGGCGCAGCAGCACGGACCACTCACTCGCACCGGGCCGTCGTTCCCGGCCACCGACGCCGAGCTGGTCAACGAGTTCTCGGGCATCACCGTCACCGAGCCCGCCCCGGGCCACGTGTCCGGCTACGTGTCGTGGAAGCGCGGCACCGGCTACGGCGAGTCCGCCCGGCTGCGCGTCGCCGACCTGATCGCCGACGACCGGCACAGCCTCGCGGCGCTCCTTCGCTCGCTGGCCGGCCACGCCTCGGTCGCTCCCTTCACCGTCATCCGCACGTCGGGGCTCGAGCCCTGGCGACTGCTGCTGCGCTCCAACGCCGGCCGCGTCGTGCACCGCGACCCGTACGGACTGGCGGTGCTCGACGTCGCGGCGCTGGCAGCGGTCGGGTACCCGACCGCGATCGAGGCCGAGCTGCCGTTCCGCTGGCGCGGCGCGGGCCACGTCCTCACCGTCTCCGGAGGCTCGGCGCACGTCGCACCCGCGACGGTGCCCGACGACGCACGCACGGTCACCGACGCGGGCCTGGCCATGGCGTTCGCCGGCGCGCAGTCGTCGGCGGGCCAGCGGCTGCTCGGCCACCTCACCGGGAGCGGCGCCGACGACGCCACCTGGGACGCCCTCGTCAGCCGCCCCTTCCACGTCCGCGACTACTTCTGACGACTCGCTCCAGCCGGTGGTCGTCACCGGAAGTCGCGGCTGCGGTGCCCGGTGACCGCGGAGGCGGTGGAGGGATAGACCGACTCGATGCGATCGAGGCGGTCGGCGACCAGGTTGACGGTGCCGTCGCTGCGCTCGACGATGCCGCGGATGATCATGCCGGCCGAGTTGCGCGCCACCCGGCGATAGCGCTGCCACACGCCGTGCGAGCACACCACGTTGAGCATGCCGGACTCGTCCTCGAGGTTGAGGAAGGTGATGCCCGACGCGGTGCCGGGACGTTGCCGGTGCGTGATCAGGCCGCCGACCCTGACTCGGCGACCGTGCTCGACGTCGGCCAGGTCGGCGACGGACAGCACCCCCTCGGCCCGCAGCAGCCCGCGGACGTGCTGCACGGGGTGCAGGTCGGCCGAGATCTGCGTGGCCCAGAGATCGGCCGCCGTGAGCTCGACGTCGCTCATGCCGGGCAGCATCGGCGGAGGTGCCACCACCGCGGTGCCCTCGAGCTGGTCGTCGCGCTCGACGTAGCCCGCGTTCCACAGCGCCTGCCGGCGCGACAGGCCGAACCCGTCGAACGCACCGGCCGTGGCCAGCGCCTCCATCTGCGGCACCGTGAGCCCGGTACGGCGTGACACGTCGGCCATGTCGCGGAACGGTCGCTCCTGCCGGGCGGCGACGACCCGGCGCGCCACGTCGAGTCCGATGCCCTGCACCGAGTCCAGGCCGAGGCGCACCGCGAACCGGCCGTCGCGGCGGTGCTCCGGCGTGGGATCGGGCGTGCCCTCGACGAAGGGCCCGGGATCGGGCTGGTCGAACGCCAGGCAGCTGTCGAGCCCGGTGGCGCCGGGCCGTTTCCCCGGCAGCAGCTCGAGATCGGCCTGGGCCTGCGAGCAGCCGATGTCGGGACGCAGGACCGTGACGCCGTGCCGTCGCGCGTCGGCCACCAGCGACTGCGGCGAGTAGAACCCCATCGGCTGGTTGCGCAGCAGCGCCGCCAGGAACGCCCCCGGGTAGTGCAGCTTGAGCCAGGAGCTGGCGTGCACCAGCAGCGCGAAGCTCAGGGCGTGGCTCTCGGCGAAGCCGAAGTTCGCGAACGACTGGATCTTCAGGTAGATCGCGTCGGCCTCGTCGTCGCTGAGACCGTGCCGCCGCATGCCCGCGTAGAGCTGCTCGCGCAGCTTCTCGATGCGCTCGATGCCACGCTTGGACCCCATCGCACGGCGCAGCAGGTCGGCGTCGTCGCCGGTGCAGTCGCCGATCGCGATGGCCATCTGCATCAGCTGCTCCTGGAACAGCGGCA
>JALRKU010000358.1 GCA_023254755.1 Aeromicrobium sp.
TGGATCGACTACAAGCGCACCGAGGAGATCCTCCCGGTCCAGCTGCGTCCGCACCCGCACGAGTTCGAGCTGTACTACGACATCTGATCGAGACCTGTCGGGTCGATGAGAAACCGTCGACCCGACAGTCCGACCAGCACGAACGCCCCCGGGCGACCTCTCGGTCGCTCCCGGGGGCGTTCGTCGTCTCCGTCCGATCGTCTGGGACCGGCCGGTCGGTCGCCCGACCCCACGACTACAGCTTGAGCGTGCTCGCGAGGTCGTCGAGGGCGCCCGGGACCAGGGCGTAGTAGGACCAGATGCCCCGCTTGCTGCGGGTGAGCAGGCCGGCGTCGACGAGGACCTTGAGGTGGTGACTGACCGTCGGCTGGCTGAGGCCGACCGGCTCGGTGAGGTCGCACACGCAGGCCTCGGCAGCGTCAGTCGACGCCACGATCGAGAGCAGGCGCACGCGCGTCGGGTCGCCGAGCGCCTTGAACTTCGCGGCCAGCGTCGCTGCGTCGTCGGCCGAGATCGCCTCGACCGCGAGCGGCGTGCAGCACGCGCTCAGCTGTTCGGCGTCCCTGGTCGTCGTTCCCACGTGTCCATCGTAGCCAACACATTGACATCCGTCGATGGGTTGCTAGCCTCATCCCATCGACACTCTTCGATGGGACGTGATGTGAGCAGCTCGGTGTCCGCGCCGCAGGTAGACCGGTCGTTGTCGACGCTCGACCGGTTCCTGCCGGTCTGGATCGTCCTGGCCATGGCCGCGGGCCTCGGACTCGGTCGCGCCTGGCCGGGTGTCGCGCAGGGGCTGGACGCCGTGACCGTCGGCCACGTCTCGGTGCCGATCGCGGTCGGGCTGCTCGTGATGATGTACCCCGTACTGGCGCGGGTGCGGTACGACGAGACTGCCGCCGTGCTGGCCGACCGGAGGCTGCTGGCATGGTCCGTCATCCTGAACTGGGTGGTCGGACCGGCGGTGATGTTCGCCCTCTCCTGGGCCCTGCTCCCGGACCTGCCGGAGCTGCGCACCGGACTGGTGATCGTGGGCCTGGCCCGCTGCATCGCCATGGTGCTGATCTGGTACGACCTGGCACGTGGTGACCGCGAGGCGGCCGCGGTCCTCGTCGCGGTCAACAGCGTGTTCCAGGTGCTCGCCTTCGGGTTGCTGGGCTGGTTCTACCTGCAGGTCCTTCCCGGCTGGCTGCAGCTCGAGACGACCTCCGCGGAGTTCTCGTTCGCCGCGATCACCGCGAGCGTTCTGGTGTTCCTCGGGGTGCCGCTCGTCGCCGGGTACCTGACCCGCCGCCTCGGCGAGCGGCAGTGGGGACGCGAGGCCTACGAGTCCCGGATCCTGCCGCGGCTCGGTCCCTGGGCGCTCTACGGCCTGCTCTTCACGATCGTCATGCTGTTCGCCCTGCAGGGCGACGCGATCACGAGCCGCCCGCTCGACGTCGCCCGCGTCGCGATCCCGTTGCTCGTCTACTTCGCCGTGATGTTCGCCGCCGGCATGATCGCCGGGCGCTTCTCCGGTCTGGGCTACGAGCGCTCGACCACGCTGGCGTTCACCGCTGCGGGCAACAACTTCGAGCTCGCGATCGCGGTGGCGATCGGCACCTACGGCGTCACGTCGGGCGAGGCACTTGCCGGCGTCATCGGGCCGCTGATCGAGGTGCCGGTCCTGGTCGCCCTCGTCCAGGTCGCCCTGCGACTTCGTCCCTGGTTCTCCCCCGCCACCGAGAGGCAGTCCGCATGAGCAAGCCCACCGTCCTGTTCGTCTGCGTGCACAACGCCGGCCGCTCGCAGATGGCCGCGGGCTTCCTGCAGCACCTCGCGGGAGAGCGAGTCGACGTGCTCTCCGCCGGATCGATGCCCGGCGACCGGGTGAACCCGGTCGCGGTGCAGGCGATGGCCGAGGTGGGGATCGACATCACCGGGGCCCAGCCGAAGGTGCTGACCACCGAGGCCGTCAAGACGTCCGACGTCGTCATCACGATGGGCTGCGGCGACGCCTGCCCGTACTTCCCCGGCACGCGGTACGAGGACTGGGTGCTCGACGACCCGGCAGGGCTGGGCATCGAGTCCGTCCGACCCATCCGCGACGCGATCCGCGCACGCGTCGCGACCCTGATCGACTCCCTGGACCTGGAGAACGCATGACCACCACCACGCTTCCCGTCGTCGTGATCGGCGCCGGCCCGGTCGGCCTGGCTGCCGCCGCTCACCTCGCCCACCGCTCGATCCCCTGCATCGTGCTCGAGGCCGGAGCCACGGCCGGGGCCGCCGTGTCCGAGTGGGGCCACGTCCGGCTCTTCTCCGCCTGGTCCGAGCTGATCGACCCGGTGGCACGCACGCTCCTCGAGGCGACCGGCTGGGTGCCATCGGACCCCGACACCTACCCCACCGGCGCGGAGTGGGTCGCCGACTACCTGCGCCCCCTCGCGAACGAGCTCGACGTGGTGCGCCTCGACCACCGGGTCACCGCAGTGACACGAGCCGACCGCGACCGCCTCGTCTCGTCGGGACGCGACGCGGCGCCGTTCACGGTGCACGTCCAAGGGCCCGGTGGTCCGACCGTGGTGCGGGCACGGGCTGTCATCGACGCGTCGGGAACCTGGGGTGGGCCGAACCCGCTCGGCGCTGACGGCGTGCCGGCGACGGGCGAGGACGTCGTGGGCGATCGCATCAGCCGGCGGATCCCCGACCTGGACGACCCGACCACGCGATCGCGCTACGCGGACAGGCACGTCGCGGTCGCCGGCACCGGTGCCTCGGCGAAGAGCGCGCTCATCGGGCTCACCCGGCTCGCCGAGTCCCACCCCAGGACCCGAGTGAGCTGGCTCGTGCGGCGCAGCGAGGTCGACGACGCGTTCGCCGGGTCGGGGCAGGACGAGCTCCCCGAGCGTGGTGCGCTGGGACGACGCGCTGCCGACGCCGTCTCGACCGGCACCGTCTCGACGTTCCTCGGGTTCCGCAGCACGGCCGTCGACCGTCAGCCGGACGGACGCCTCACCGTCACGGCGTCGGACGACCGGACGGTCCACGACGTCGACGAGGTCGTGGTGCTCACCGGATTCCGACCGGACCTGTCGATGCTGTCCGAGCTCAGGCTCGATCTCGACCCGGTCCTGCAGTCACCGCGGGCCCTGGCGCCACTGATCGATCCGAACGAGCACTCCTGCGGCACCGTCGCCCCGCACGGCGCCGCCGAGCTCGCCCATCCGGAGACCCACTTCTTCGTGGTCGGCATGAAGTCGTACGGTCGCGCGACCTCGTTCCTGGCACTCACCGGATACGAGCAGACCCGTTCGGTCGTCGCAGCGATCGCCGGCGACCACGAGGCCGCAGCTCGCGTCGAGCTGACGCTGCCCGCCACCGGGGTGTGCGGCGGCAGCGGAGAGTTCGACGGAACGTCCACCAGCAGTGGATGCTGCGGCGCGCCGGCGGAGCCGCGGGTCATCGCGCTCGGACGTTCGCCGACCTGATCGGCGAACCGTCTACGGGGATCAGCCGATCTGCTCGGCGAGACCGACGATGATGCCCGACGGGCCGCGCAGGTAGCAGAGCAGGTAGACGTCGGCGTAGTTGGCGATGCGGTCGAGGACTTCACCGCCGTGCGCGCCGAGACGTTCGACGGTGTCGTGGATGTCGTCGACCGCGAACATCACGCGGTGCAGGCCGATCGTGTTCGGGAGCGGCGGATCGGTGGGCACCGGATCCGGCTCGACGTACCGGGTGAGCTCCAGGCGTCCCCCGCCGCCCGGGACGGTCATCATCGCGATCTCGCTGCGCAGGCCCGGGATGCCGACGGCCTGCTCGGCGAACTCCCCCTCGATCTGCTGCCGGTCCTCCAGGACCAGCCCCAGCTCGACGAAGAAGGCGATCGTCGCGTCGAGGTCCTCGACGACGATCGCGACGTTGTCCATCCGCTGCACACCCATGACCCGTCCTCTGTCCGTGGTCTCCCCATCGTCCATCAATCGAGCGCACGATGCGCTCCGACTGAGCGCTGCGACTGGCGCCGGCTGTCGCCACCGACGGCTAGTCTCGGCGCCATGGCGACGCCGGAGAACCCACCCCGCCCCCCGTGGCGGGTGTCGGTCACGGATCGGAGCCGCCATGGCTCAGTCACCTCATCGCCCGTACAAGGGATGCCAGCTCTGCTCGCCCCACAAGAACCACCGCCAGGGCCGCGCTGCGCGTGAGCCGTGGCCCGTGCTGCGGGCCCTTGGCAAGCGGCGCCGTGTCAGTCGCGGCGACCTGGGCGACGCCTGGCCCGAGTAGCCGTCACGACAGGTCGACCAGCCCGCGCTGCACGGCGCGGACGAGGCGCCGCGGCACGCGGTGGGTGACGCCGTCGACGACGACCGGGACGAGATCGGGTTTCGTCGCCTTCCACTGCGACCTGCGGTGACGGGTGTGGCTGCGCGACGTCTTGCGTTTCGGGACGGCCATGGGTGCTCCTTCTGCTCGATGGATGGTGGGGTGGTGGTTGCGTGGGACTGGCAGGTCACCGGCGCCTGACCGCCGCTCGTGCCTCGCGGCTGACGACCGGGATCAGGACCTGTCGGGAACCAGCGCCTGACCGCCGCTCGTGCCTCGCGGCTGGCGACCGGGGTCAGGACCTGTCGCGAACCAGCGCCCGACCGCCGCTCGTGCCTCGCGACCGGCGACCGGGACCGGAACGGTCAAGCGCGGGGGGTGGGGCCGAGCCAGGGTTCGAACCCGTCCTCGGTGATCTCCCAGAACGGTCCGCGCTCGGCCATCTCGGCGTCGGTGAGCAGGCACGAGCGGAACGCGTGGTCGAGCTCGTCGCGGCCGTCGTCGAGGCCGACCACCGTGATGCGGGTCAGCGGGGTGCCGCTCCCCCACGTGTCGGTCGAGCCGACGCTCAGCTGACCGCCGGCGCCGTCCCACACCAGGATCTGGTCGGGTCGGCTCGGCAGCCAGAAGCAGCCGCGCGACCGGCGGGGGCCACCGCCCAGCGTCGCGATCGCGTCGCGCAGTCGGTCGGGATGGAACGGGCGGTCGGACTCGACCTCCAGCACCCACGCGCCGGCGGGGTCGACCTCCGGCAGCTCGTAGCGCCGGACCGGCGCGACCCACGCCTCGGTGCGCCGGTGGTGGTGCACCCCCGCCGCCAGTCGCGCGGCGTCGACCTCGCTGAACGACTCGACGACCGGCACACCCGGACGAGCCAGTGCCGACAGGAACCGCCGCTCGTCGTCGTCGAGCCGGTCGGCGACCGCGACGACGTCGGCGTACTCGACCATCGCGCACGCGACCTCGGCGACACCACGATCGTCGTCGTCGCGGACCGGCAGGTCGCGCTCGTGGACCAGGTCGTCGCCCAGCAGGTCGCCGAGGAGGTCGTCGGCGGCCAGCGCCACGACGGACGCCGCGACCTCGACGTGCGGCACGTTCTCCGGCGCCCAGCCGATGACTCGGCAGACCTGGGCGGCCTCGGCCGTCACGGGCAGCCGGGCCACGATCGCGTCCCATCGTCCGTCGGCGGCGAGCCGCTCGAGGGTCGGGACGACGTCCTCGCGGATCGCGCACGACACGCAGGCGTGCGCCACGTCGATCTCGAGGCTCTCGACGATCCCCGTGACGTCGCTGACGACGCGGCGCAGGACCTCCCGCTCGGGATCGACCTCGTGGTGCACCGACACCGCGCGGGGCAGATCCCACTGGAGGGCGACGACGGCCGACGCCATCGCGTCGACGTCGACGCCGCTCACCAGCACGACCGGGACCCGTCCGGACCCGATCATCCCTGCCGACCCTTCATGCGCGGGTTCTGCTTGTTGATCACGAACGTGCGCCCCCGTCGACGGACGACCTGGGCACCGGGCTGCTGCTTCAACGAGCGCAGCGAGTTGCGGACCTTCACGACGTCACCTCCTCTCCCTGTCCGTAACGACGGCGGAAGCGCTCGACGCGCCCCTCGCTGTCGACGACACGACCGCGGCCGGTCCAGAACGGATGGCTGGCCGAGGACACGTCAACGTCGATCACCGGGTAGGTCGAGCCGTCGAGCTCGACGGTCTGGTCGGACGTGAGGGTCGACCGCGTCAGGAAGGTCAGTGCGCCCGACCTGTCACGGAAGACCACGGGCCCGTAGGCCGGATGGATGTTCGCCTTCATGTCACCTGCTAACCTCTGATTAACGATAATGATTCCCATTTATATCAGGAGGTCGTGTGTCCCGCACCTGCCAGGTGACCGGAGCCCAGCCCGGGTTCGGCCACCACGTCTCGCACTCGCACCGGCGGACCAAGCGCCGGTTCGACGTCAACGTCCAGTCCAAGCGGTACTGGGTGCCCAGCCTCGGCCGGAACGTGACGCTCACCGTCAGCGCCCGCGGCATCAAGACCATCGACCAGCGCGGCATCGAGGCCGTCGTCCGTGACATCCAGGCACGAGGAGGGAGGATCTGATGGCCAAGGGCAAGGGCAGCGACGTGCGCCCCATCGTCAAGCTGCAGTCGACCGCCGGCACCGGCGTCACCTACGTGACGCGCAAGAACCGGCGCAACGACCCCGACCGTCTCGTGCTGCGCAAGTACGACCGCGTCGCGCGACGTCACGTCAACTTCCGCGAGGAGCGCTGATGGCGAAGCGATCCAAGGTCGTCGCGAACGACCGCCGCCGCGAGGTCGTCGCGCGGTATGCCGAGCGCCGGGCCACGCTGAAGGAGAGCATCCGCACCGGCACCCCCGCCGAGCGCGACGCGGCGGTGCGGGCGCTGTCGCGACTCCCCCGCGACGCGAGCCCCGTACGGGTCCGCAACCGCGACCAGGTCGACGGTCGGCCGCGGGGATTCCTGCGAGTCGCCGGGCTGTCGCGCATTCGGTTCCGCGAGGCGGCGCACCGCGGCGGGCTGCCCGGCGTGACCAAGTCCTCGTGGTGACCGCGCACCCATAGCCGACCCACCGCGGCGCGGACCGGACGTCTCAGAGCGCGAGAGGTTCCGGGCCGCGCTTCACGGTGTGGCTGACTGACGGCAGTCGCCGCGACGGTCCGGTCGCGGCGCCGACCGCCAGGAGGCAGCCATGACCACGTCCGTCGAGACCACCGCCCCCGTCCGCCCGGGCACGCCCGCGTGGCGCGCCCTGCTGGCGCGGATCGCTGAGGGAGCCGAGCAGCGCGAGCAGGACGAGCAGGGCCCCTACGAGGTGATCGGCTGGCTCAAGGAGGCCGGCTTCACCCGGCTCCGTCTGCCCGTCGAGGAGGGCGGCGCCGGGCTCTCGCTGCGCGAGCTGTTCGCCGCCGTGATCGACCTCGCGGAGGCCGACGCCAACGCCGCCCACGTCGTGCGCGCCCACCTGTGGTTCGTCGAGCAGCAGCTGGACTCCCCCGACCCCGAGGCTCAGGCCCGCGGCTTCGAGCTGCTGCGGTCGGGCGCCGTCGTCGGCAACGGCTTCAGCGAGCAGGGCCGCAAGGACGTCGGCCTGCACTTCGACACCGCGTTCACCCCCGACCCGAGCGGCAGCGGGTTCCGCCTCAACGGCGAGAAGTTCTACTCGACCGGCACCCTCTACGCCGACTACACCCAGATCTGGGCCGCCGCACCGAACGGCCGCATCGCCGGCGTCGTCGTGCCGGTCGACCGCGAGGGCGTCACGGTAGTCGACGACTGGGACGGCTTCGGCCAGCGACTCACGGGCACCGGCACGACGCGGCTGGACGACGTCCGCGTCGAGGACCACGAGATCTTCGACCTGGGCCTCCCGGTCGACAGCGAGCAGCCGCCGAGCCACCACGGGGCGTTCCTGCAGCTGTACCTGCAGGCGCTGACCGCCGGGGTGCTGCGCAGCGTCCGCAACGACGCGGTCGGCCTCGTCCGGCGCCGGGCTCGCACCTTCAGCCACGCCGCCTCGGCGCCGCACGAGGACCGCCAGGTGCTGCAGGTCGTCGGCCAGATCGACGCCGACGCGTTCGCCGCCGAGGCCATCGTCCTGGCCGCCGCCGACGCCGTCCAGGCCGCCGCCGACTCGGTCTCCGGCGGCATCCCCGACGAGACACTCGCCGCGAAGGCGCAGCTCGCCGCGGCGCAGGCCAAGGTCGCGATCGACCGATTCTCCTACGCCACGGCCGCTGCCCTGTTCGACGTCGGCGGCGCATCCGCCACCCAGCGCCGGTACAACCTCGACCGGCACTGGCGGAACGTGCGCACCATCTCGACGCACAACCCGGCCCACCTGAAGGCGGCCGCGGTCGGCGACCACCGCGTCAACGGAGCCGCGTTCCCCGCCAACGCGTACTTCTGAGCCGCTAGGCGACGTGGTACCGGCCCGCGAGGTAGTGCTGCATCGCCGGGAAGGCCTCGCCCACCACGTCGGCGGTCCGTGCCAGCCTGATCGGCAGGGACGTGCCGTCGACCAGGGTGAGGGTCATGGTGGTCGCGCGGAGCCTGCGGCTGTTCACGTCGCACGACACGACATCGGCCCAGCGCACCACCGTCGACCGCTGGTCCGCCTCGAGCGTGTGCAACGGACGACCCATCAGCCGCTTCAGCACGGCCTTGCCAGGGCTGCCGAAGTACGAGCGCGACGCGGCGGTCATCCGGTCGCCGGCGTCGGGACGGCGCAGC
>JALRKU010000367.1 GCA_023254755.1 Aeromicrobium sp.
ACCGCCACGTCAGGACCTGCGCTCGTCGAGCCAGCGCTGCCCGGCCAGGGCGAGCAGCAGGACGACCGCCGTGACGACCAGCCCCCACTTCACGGCGCCAGCGGTGGTCATCGCGTCGATCGCCGCCGGAGTCGTGGACGAGCCGTGGCGCGTGTTCAGCAGCACGTAGACGTTCTCGACCTCGTCGGCGAGGGCGGCGCCGACGCTGGCGGCGGTGCCCAGGGCCCGAGGGACACCGCTGGTGACCGCCGCGTACGCGATGACGCCGAGCGTTCCGTACCCCGCGGCGAACACCAGGTCCATCAGGGCCGCGGCCGACGCGCGAGCCTTCTCGTCACCGAGGGTGCCGAGGAACTCGTCGACCGACGGCGCGCTCTGCAACGTCACGTAGTCGGGGAAGAGCACGAAGATGGCCACCCCGGCCACCGCGGTGATCACGAGCACGGGTCTCCAGCTGGGCATGGCGGCAGGCTATCGGGGCCGCCTCCCTACGATGGAGGCATGGACGTCGGACCCCGGGCACGCGGCTGGGGCCGTCGCGCCAACGAGGCGGCGCACCAGGCCGCCGCGCGGGTCGACGACACCACCGGCGACGCGACGCAGCGACTCGCCGCGGTCATCGTGCCGACCGTCCGGCTGCTGCGCTGGCCCACCGGCGCGCTGGTCGTGGTGCCGCTGCCGTTCGTCCTCACCGTCGTGGTGCTGGGACTGAGGGGCAGTGGCTGGTCCGCCACCGTGCTGACGGTGCTCGGCGTCGCGATGGCGCTGGTGTCGGCCGCGTTCTGGGGTCGACGACGCAAGATCCTGCAGGCCGTGGAGGACCCCGCCGCGCTGTCGGGCGAGCTGCGCACGCTGGTCAACCTGACCGGCCGGATCGACGAGACCGGGGCTACGCTGCAGCAGATCGCCGGAGGCGGTGGCTGGCGGCTGTTCTCCCGCCTGCGCGGCGCCTGGCGCGGTGCGAGCATGCCGGCGCGCTGGCTCGAGCAGGTCGGCGAGCTGCCCCGCGCCCGCTACTTCGCGCCGCCCAAGATCGGCACCACGGTGACCGTCACGGTCGCGGCGCTGTGGCTCGTCCCGGTCTCGATCGTGCTGGCCCTGGTCGCGGTCGTGGGCACGGTCGCCGGGTCGTTCTGACCCCTCAACGCGTCACGTGGCGGTGCGCCATGGGGTCGGCGATGACGCTCAGCCGGTCCCGCTGCTCGGCGGTCATGTCCGACGCCCTGCGGGAGACGTCGAGGGTGAATCGAGCGATCTCCGCGGCAAAGACCTGCGCGCGGACCGCGTGCATCTCCTCGGCCAGCTCGACCAGCGCCGCCATCGTGTTGGTGCGGAGCGCGTCGGCGAAGCGCTTCCACAGCGCGGCGGTGCCGGACGGCTCGACGAGGTCCTCGGTCGCCCGTAGCAGCAGGTGGGAGTGCGCCGGGCCGCCGATCTGGACGCACAGCACCGCGGCGTCGACCTCGCTGTGGTGGAGGTCGTGCTCGCGAGCCGTCGCGATCACCCGCCCGAGGGTCTCCAGGGCGCGCTCGGCGTCGCCGAGCGAGTCGTCGGCGCAGGCCTCGGCGATGCGACGTTCCAGCTCGTGCTGCAACGACCTGGCCGGGGGCCGGGCGCGCGCGGCCCGGAGCAGGCCCTCGACCAGGTCGACGTCGCCGACCTGAGCGACTGCCTGCGCGTACAGACCCTCGATCCACGCGCGGGCGCCGTGCGGGTCGGCAGCCGGCATCGTCCGCAGCGCCACGTCGAGGTCGGCGAGAGCCGCGCGCAGGTCCCCGCGGAAGAACGCGAGGACGCCCCACAGGGCGAGACCCAGCCGGCCGAAGTGGCCGTGAAGGGCGCCGGCGCTCGAGTAGCGACTCAGCGCGATCTCGGCGGCGTCGAGATCGATGGCCGCGATCGACGCCAGGACCAGGGTCTCGGTCGCGACGTCGTGGTGCCACGCGCACACCGACTCGTGCTGCGCGTCGAGGTGCGCGACGGCCTCGGTGGTCAGCTTCACGGCCTCGGCGGCACGGCCGGCGTGCCGGGACCACATGCCGAGCGCGACGAGGGCCATGGCGTGGTCGAGGGGCGTGAGGCGGGGGTCGTCCACCAGCGCGCGCAGGCGTCGGCCGAGGCCGTCGGACCCGTCGCGGTGGGCGCCGGCGAGCATCTCGACGACCTGCAGCGAGCCCAGCCGCGTCGGGTCGCCACTCGCAGCGTCGACGAATCGGCGCTGCAGGGTCGCGAAGGCCGCGGGCTCCAGGTGCTGCGACGCCCAGCGCAGCAGCGGCAGCTGGTCGTCGTGGGCGATCTGCGGGGCGTCGAGGTCGCGCAGCAGGTCGACGAGCGCGTCGGTCCCGCCGGTCTCGTGGAGCGCGTGGGCGGTCTCGACGAGCAGCCGGGACGGGCGTTCGGTCGCGGGCACGGCGTCGGCGATGCGGAGCACGCGGGAGTAGCGGCCCTCACGATTGGCGGCGTTGCAGGCGTGCAGCGCCAGCGTCGCGTCGATCGGGGCGCCGATCGAGAGCCTCCAGGTGGCGACGTGCCCCGCGACCGCGGGCAAGGCGAGGGACCGCGGCAGGGACGGTGCGTACGTGTCGAAGAGCTCGCGGCGGCGAGGGACCGACGCGAGACGCTGCAGCAGCGTGGCCTCCGCGTGCGAGCTGAAGCGCAGGAGCCCGGAGCTCCGGCGGATCGCGCCCATCTCGACCGCGGTGCGGACGGCACGGGCCCCGAACGTGTCGGTCGCCTCGTCGTCGCAGAGCGCCAGGACCAGCGCCGCCACCTCGACGAGGTCGCTGACCTGGGCGTCGGCGGCGTAGCGGTTCGCCCAACGACGCGTGCCGCGTCCCGGGGCGGGCTCGGCGTCCTCGCTGCACGCCGGGAACGGCACCAGCACGCCGGACACGACCGCGAGGCGGCCCGCCTCGTGCTCGATCTCGGCGATCTCGCGCAGCACCCCGTAGGCGCCTTGTGACCGCGCGCTCAGCATCGCGACCGTGGTGGGGTGGGCCCGGGCGCCGAAGCGCTGCGCCAGCATCCCCGCGATGGCGTCGTCGGACAGCGGTTCCAGCTCGACCACCGCGGTCCGGTCGGTGACCGCCGGATGGTCGAGGAAGCCGGGTCCTGCGGTCTTCACCAGTCGGATGCGCTGCAGTGCGGCCAGCCGCGTCAGCACCTCGATGCTCTCGGCGTCGCTGAGGTCGGCCTCGCGCAGGATGATCGGCGGCGGTCCGGACGACGGATCGGCTCCCACGACGGCGGAGGCGCGCTCGACCACGGCGTCGATCGGTGCGTCGGCCGGGGCCCGCAGCGCGGGGATGACGTGGTTGACGGCCGCGTACGGCGACTTCGGCCGCACGGTCGACCCGTCGCTGCGCCACCAGACCGACGTCTCCTCGGGCACGTCGGCGACCAGTGACGCCAGCAGGCCACGGTTGCTGCCGACCGGACCGATGATCGAGAGGTGTCCCGCAGCGACGAAGAGGGAGCGGGTGGACTCCACGAAGGCGTCGGAGAACGCCGGAGGCCAGGCTCCCTCGTGGTCCGGCACCGACATGACCCTCCTTCACCGCGGTCGTCCCAGCGTAGTGACGCGGAGGGCCAGCGCAGCGGACCCGGCCGTGGGACCGAGGGCGGGTCGCCGCCGATAGGATCAGGTCGTGACCGACGCCCGCACGCTCGACACCGTCGCCCTGGCCTCCACCACGCCCGACAAGGAGCAGCCGTGGGCCGAGCTGGGGCTGAAGCCCGACGAGTACCAGCGCATCCGCGAGATCCTCGGCCGACGCCCCACCGGCGCCGAGCTGGCGATGTACTCGGTCATGTGGAGCGAGCACTGCTCCTACAAGAGCTCCAAGGTCCACCTGAAGCAGTTCGGCGAGCTCGCCCAGGAGACGCCGGTCGGGAAGATGCTGGCCGGCATCGGCGAGA